>JBBIJT010000041.1:0-26297 GCA_037445795.1 Betaproteobacteria bacterium
GCCGGCTCGTCGCCTCGACGCAGGACCACTCCCGCGTGCAGCAGCTCGTCGACTCCGGCGCCCTCTCGCCCGAGGCCGCCGCGCTGCACCCGGAGCGCAACAAGATCTACAGCTGCCTGGGCGGCGTCGTGCCCCCGGTCATCGCCGTGGGAAGCGAGTTCCCGCTGCAGACGGGCGACACCATCCTCCTGTCCACCGACGGGTTCTGGAGCCAGATCCCGGCCGCGCTCATCGCCACGCTCCTCAAGAAGCAGGACATCGTGGGGCTCCTGCCGGGGCTGCTCACCGAGGCGCAGAAGCGGGCCCAGGGCGGCAGCGACAACCTGTCGGTGGTCGCGATGACCTGGGAGGCGCAGGACGACCCGCGCCAGGCCGAGACCGAGCAGATGGACACCGAGCAGTTCACCACCTCCTCCAACACGATGGAGACGGGTCGGCACTACCCGGCGGAGGACGTGACCGACGAGGAGATCGAGAAGGCGATCGCGGAGATCCAGGACGCGATCAAGAAGGTTCCCCGCTAGACCCAGCCCGAAGACCCCCATGCCCCGCTTCCAGGACCGACCCGCGGACGCGCTCCGCCCCGTGCGAATCACCCGCGGCTTCACGCGCCACGCCGAGGGCTCGGTGCTCGTGGAGTTCGGCGAGACGCGCGTGCTTTGCACCGCCAGCGTGGAAGAGAAGGTGCCCGGCTTCCTCAAGGGGAAGGGCTCCGGCTGGGTCACCGCCGAGTACGGGATGCTCCCGCGCGCCACGCACACGAGGGGCGCGCGCGAGGCGGCGGCCGGCAAGCAGTCCGGGCGCACGCAGGAGATCCAGCGCCTGGTGGGCCGGGCGCTGCGCTCGGTCGTGGACCTGCCCGCGCTCGGCGAGCGGCAGGTGACCATCGACTGCGACGTGCTGCAGGCCGACGGCGGCACGCGCTGCGCCTCGATCACCGGCGCCATGGTGGCGCTCGCCGACGCGCTCGCGTGGCTCCGGTCGAAGGGCCTCCTCGCCCGGGAGCCCATCCGCGACTTCGTGGCCGCCGTGTCCGTGGGGATCGTGGGCGGGGTCCCGTGCCTGGACCTCGACTACGCCGAGGACTCGGCCTGCGACACGGACATGAACGTGGTGATGACGGGCGCGGGCGGCTTCGTCGAGGTGCAGGGCACCGCCGAGGGCGCGCCCTTCTCGCGATCCGAGATGGACGCGCTGCTGGCCCTGGCCGGCAAGGGAATCGCCGAGATCGTGGCGATGCAGAAGGCGGCGCTCGCGGGGGCGTGAGGTCGGCATGAAGCGCCTCGTCATCGCCTCCAACAACGAGGGCAAGCTGCGCGAACTCTCGGCGATCCTCGAGCCCCTGGGCTTCGAGACCGTGCCCCAGGGGGCGCTCGGCGTTCCCGAGGCCGAAGAGCCGCACCACACCTTCGTCGAGAACGCCCTCGCCAAGGCGAGGAGCTGCGCGCGCCACACCGGGCTCGCCGCCCTCGCGGACGACTCGGGCCTTTGCGTCGAGGCGCTGGGCGGCGCCCCCGGCGTGCACTCCGCCTACTTCGCCGGCCGGCTGGGCTCGCGCGAGGAGCGCGACCGCGCCAACAACGCCCTCCTCGCCGAGAAGCTCGCGGGGCGTTCCGACCGCGCGGCCCACTACGTGTGCGTCATCGTCCTCGTGCGCCACGCCGACGATCCCGAGCCGGTCATCGCCGAGGGGCGCTGGCACGGCGAGATCGCCACGGCCCCGCGCGGCTCCGGCGGGTTCGGCTACGACCCCTGGTTCCTCCTGCCCGCCCTCGGGCGGACCGCGGCGGAGCTCGCCCCGGGCGAGAAGAACCGCCTGAGCCACCGGGCGATCGCCGCCTCGCTGCTCGCCGCGCGGCTTCGCGGCGGGGCCTGATCCCGGCATGAAGGCCGTCGCGATGCCCCCCCCGGGGCGCGTGCGCCTCGCCGCGCTGCCGCCCCTCACGCTCTACGTCCACATCCCGTGGTGCCTGCGCAAATGCCCCTACTGCGACTTCAATTCGCACGAGGCGCGGGGGCCGGTCCCGGAGGCGGGCTACGTGGATGCCCTGGTGGCCGACCTCGAGGCGAGCGTGCCGAAGGTCTGGGGCCGGCGGGTGCACGCGGTGTTCCTGGGCGGGGGCACCCCCAGCCTCTTCTCCGCGGGCTCCATCGACCGCATCCTCGTCGCCGCGCGCACGCTCCTGCCGCTGGAGGCCGACGCGGAAGTGACCCTCGAGGCCAACCCGGGCACCTTCGAGCAGGCGAAGTTCCGCGACTTCCGCGCGGCGGGGGTGAACCGCCTGTCGGTGGGCATCCAGAGCTTCGACGCGCGGTTGCTGAAGGCCATCGGGCGCGTCCACGACGCGGTCGAGGCGCGGCGCGCGGCGGACATCGCGCTCGCCAACTTCGAGAACGTGAACCTGGACCTCATGTACGCGCTGCCGGGGCAGTCGGTGGCGGAGGCCCTCGACGACATCCGGGCGGCCGTGTCCTTCGGCCCGCAGCACCTCTCGGCCTACCACCTCACGCTCGAGCCCAACACGCTCTTCCACCGCTACCCCCCGGCGCTGCCGGACGACGACACGGCGGCGGCCATGCAGGAGGCGATCGAGGCGCGGCTCGGGGAGGCCGGCTACGAGCACTACGAGACCTCGGCCTTCGCGAGGCCGGGGCGGCGCTCGCGGCACAACCTCAACTACTGGCGCTTCGGCGACTACCTCGGCGTGGGTGCCGGCGCCCACTCGAAGCTCTCGTTCCCGGACCGCATCGTCCGCGAGGCGCGGTTCCGGCAGCCGAAGGCCTACGCGGAGCGGGCGCTCGCCGGCGACGCGGTGGAGGAGGCGCACGAGATCGAGGCGCGCGACCTCCCCCTCGAGTTCATGATGAACGCGCTGCGGCTCGCCGAGGGGTTTCCCGCCTCCCTCTTCGCCGAGCGCACGGGGCTCTCCCTCGCCGCCGTGGAGGAGCCGCTGCGGCGGGCCGAGGCCGCGGGCCTCCTCGAGCGCGACGCCTTCACCGTCCGCCCCACGCCGCGCGGCCGGCGGTTCCTGAACGACCTGCTGGGCCTGTTCCTGCCGGTTCCGGCCCGTTCCTCGACCAACCCGGAGGCGAAGTCCTCCCGGAAAGTGTAAATTCGGGGGGTCCGAAGGTCCCGGAACCCCGAACCTCCCCCCCCCGCATCCCGCAAATCCCCGCTCCCCAAGAGGAAAGCATCGTGCCGAAGTACACCGAATCCATCCATACCCTCGCGCTCGTCGGCCACGGCGGCGCCGGCAAGACCACGCTTGCCGAGACCCTGCTGTGGAGGTCGGGCGCCATCGCGTCGCCCGGCTCCGTCGAGAAGGGCACGACGGTCTGCGACTTCGACCCCATGGAGAAGGAGTACGGCCACTCGCTGTCGTCGTCGCTCGTGAACTTCGCCTGGGACGACATGCGCATCCACCTCATCGACACCCCCGGCATGCCCGACTTCGCCGGCCAGTCGATCGCGGCGCTCGCGGCGGTGGAGACCGCCGTCGTCGTCATCAACGCGCAGAACGGCATCGAGCTCAACACCTCCCGGATGATGAAGTGGGCGAAGAACCGGGGCCTGTGCCGCATGATCCTGGTCAACAAGATCGACGCCGAGAACATCGACCTGCCGGGGCTGCTGCGCAAGATCCAGGATCACTTCGGCAAGGAGTGCCTGCCCATCAACCTGCCGGCACACGACCGCAAGGACGTGGTCGACTGCTTCTTCAACCCCGACGGCGACTCCGACTTCGTGGGCGTGAAGGACGCGCACAAGGCGATCATCGAGCAGGTGGTCGAGGTCGACGACGACCTCATGAGCCTCTACCTCGAGCAGGGCGAGGACCTGAAGCCCGAGCAGCTGCACGCGCCCTTCGAGAAGGCGCTGCGCCAGGGGCACCTGGTGCCGGTGTGCTTCGCGTCCGCGAGGACAGGCGCCGGCATCCCGCAGTTCCTCGAGATCCTCTCGCGCCTCGCCCCCAACGCGACCGAGGGCAACCCCCCGCCGTTCGTGAAGAGCGACACCACCGAGGGCGAGGAATTCCACGCCGTCCCCGACCGCACCAAGCACGTGCTCGCGCACGTCTACAAGATCGTGATGGACCCGTACGTGGGCAGGGTGGCCTTCTTCCGCGTCCACCAGGGCACCATCACGAAGGATTCCCAGCTCTACATCGGCGAGGGCAAGCGCGCCTTCAAGGTGGGCCACCTCTACTCCGTGCAGGGCAAGGAGTACGTCGAGGTCGACGCGCTCTACCCCGGCGACCTCGGGGCGATCGCCAAGGTGGACGAGATCGAGTTCAACGCCGTGCTGCACGACTCCCACGAGGAGGACAACATCCGGCTGCGCTCGCTCGACTTCCCGACGCCGATGCACTCCATCGCCGTGGAGACGAAGAAGAAGGGGGACGAGCAGCGCCTCTTCGACGTGCTGCACAAGCTCGAGGTCGAGGACCCCTGCCTGTGGATCGAGCGCCACCCCACCACGCACGAGACCGTGGTGCGCGGCCTGGGCGAACTGCACATGCGCGTGAAGCTCGAGAAGATGGCCACGCAGTACAAGCTCGACCTGGGCACCAAGCCGCCCAAGATCCCCTACCGCGAGACGATCACGAAGAAGGCCGAGGGCCACTGCCGCCACAAGAAGCAGACGGGCGGGGCCGGCCAGTTCGGCGAGGTCTACCTCAAGGTGGAGCCCCTCGCGCGCGGCAGCGGCTTCGAGTTCGTCGACCAGGTGAAGGGCGGCGTCATCCCGACGGTCTTCATCCCGGCCGTGGAGAAGGGCGTGAAGATGGCGCTCGACAACGGCGTCATCGCGGGCTACCCCGTCGAGGACATCCGCGTCATCGTCTACGACGGCAAGAGCCATCCCGTCGACTCGAAGGAGATCGCGTTCGTCACGGCCGGCAAGAAGGCGGTGATCGACGCCATCCTCAAGGCGGGCGCCATCATCCTCGAGCCCATCGTGAACATCACCATCACCGCGCCCGACCGCTTCGTGGGCGACATGACGAGCGACATCTCCTCGCGCCGAGGCCAGATCACGGGCACGGAGTCCTCGGGGGGCGACCTCATGTCGATCTCCGGGCAGGTGCCGCTGTCGGAAGTCTCCGAGTACCAGTCGCGGCTTCGCAGCGTGACGGGCGGGCAGGGCTCGTACCAGATCGAGTACAGCCACTACGCGATGGTGCCGCCGCCGACGCAGGCCGCGCTCACCTCGCAGTTCAAGCTGGCCCGGGAAGAGGACTAGACCCTCCGATCAAGCGGATCGGAGCCGATCCTCCCGTAGTACGTGAGCTTTCGCGCCGCCCCCGGGCGGCGCGATGCTGCGGCGCACCGCGAAATTCCCCCGATTTCGCGTTGACACGACTAACATCCGTTGGCATGTTGGCCGCTCGACCACACCCGCGGGCCCGCCGCGGCGCCATCGTCATCGACAAGGGGGAGGGGCCATGATCGAGATCCGCGACCAGCAGCTGCGGCTGCTGTTCCTCACGCATCTCATCCGCGAGCTGCAGCGAAGCGTCGACGAGAGCCGCCCGGCGCCGCCGGGGCTCACCGAGGCCCAGTACGCGGAGCTTCGAGCGCTGAGCACCGACGACCTGGTGCGGCTTTCCGAGATGCCCGAGCCGAGAGTGGCCGTTCACATCGACGCCGGCTCCTTCGAGCACGGCCTGCGCCAGGTGGACTACATCGGCAAGCGCTCGCAGCAGATCGAGCACTTCATCCGCCACGGCGCCACGTCCGCGATGCTCACGAAGCTCTTCCGCATCTCCTCGACCGACGTGACGCTGAAGCGCCGCCTCTTCTCCGGCACGCACGAGAAGCTGCGCCGCCCGGCCATGCCGGCGCCCGCGGTCCGCGAGGCCATCCAGAAGCGCTGGTGGGAGGTCCGCAAGGGCAAGGAAGGCGAGCCGGTGCGCCCGGAGGACTACGAGGCATTGCACGCGGGCTGGCCCGCGCTCACCTACGCAACGCTTTGGGCCGTCGTCCACGAGTTCGAGCGGTAGGGGCCCGCGGGCGCCTTGAGGCGGGTCAAGCCCCGACACGGGCGCTTTGCCATGCTGGAAGTCCCACAGGGCAGGAGGCCGCCATGGTTGCCCGCGCGATGACTCGACTGGCCGCGTGCCTGGGGCTCGCCGTCGCCGCGTGCCCCGGCGCGCCGCTCGCCCAGCCCCCCGGGGAGTGCCCGCAGCCGCGCTTCACCGGCAAGGCGCCGGACGAATACTGGAACCGGCCCAACCCGCTGCAGCCGACGGAGGCGAACCTCGCGGCCGGCGAGGCGGTCTACCTCGGCGACGGCCGCCGCATCAGCTGCGCCTCGTGCCACGGCAAGGCGGGCGACGGGAAGGGGCAGCTCGCGAGCCAGTTCGACCCGCCGCCGCGCAACTTCGCCTGCGCGCAGACCATCCGCGGGATTCCCGACGGCCACCTCTTCTGGATCGTGCGCTTCGGGTCTCCGGACACGTCGATGCCGCCGCACACGCGGCTCACGGACGAGCAGGTCTGGCAGGTCGTCCTGTACCTGCGGCGCCTCGCCCGCTAAAGGTGCTGCACCAGCTCCCGGCGCATGAACTCGTGGAAGTGCACCATGCCGTCCTCGTAGGGCGACTGGTACGGCCCGTGCTCCTCGCGCCCCTCCTTCCAGAGGATGCGCCGGCCTTCCGTCATGCGGTCGCAGATGTCCTCGTCCTCGACCGCGGTCTCGGTGTAGGCCTTCTGCTCGGCCTCGATGAACTCGCGCTCGAAGTGGAAGATCTCCTCGGGGTAGTAGAACTCCACCACGTTGCGGCATTTCTCCGGCCCGCGCGGGTAGAGGGTGGAGATCACGAGGGTGTGCGGGTACCACTCGACCATGATGTTCGGGTAGTAGGTGAGCCAGATGGCGCCGTGCGGCGGCGGCGAGCCGTTGCCGTACTTGAGGACCTGCTCGTGCCACTTCGCGTAGACGGCGCTGCCGGGCTGGGCCAGCTTGTTGTTGATGCCGACCGTCTGCACGCTCCACCAGTCGCCGTACTCCCACTTGAGGTCGTCGCAGGTCACGAAGTGCCCCAGGCCCGGGTGGTAGGGCGCGACGTGGTAGTCCTCGAGGTAGACCTCGATGAAGGTCTTCCAGTTGAAGTCGTAGTCGACCACGTCGACCTTGTCGAGGAGGTAGCCCTCGAAGTCGAGGTCCTTCGCCGCGGCCATGCCGGCGAGGTCCTTCGCGATGTCGCGCGGGCCGTCGAAGAGCATGCCGTGCCAGTGCTGCAGGGGCTTCCTCGGCAGGTCCAGGCAGGGGTGGTCGGGGAAGTGCGGCGCGCCCAGGTGCCTGCCTTCGCTGTCATAGGACCAGCGGTGGATGGGGCAGGTGATCGTCCCGCCCGGAAGCTGCCCGGCGCCCTCGAGCATCACCGCCTGCCGATGGCGGCAGACGTTGGAGACGAGGTCGTGGCGCCCGTCGTTGTTGACGAGCACCCAGCCGCCGCCGTGCTCGCGCCAGTCCAGCACGCGGTAGCTTCCCGGTTCCGGCGCCATCGCGGCGTGGCCGACGTAGCCGGGGCCGCGGTCGAAGAGGAGCTTGCGCTCGAGCTCCGCGACTTCCGGGTCGAAGTACCACGAAAGCGGGAGATGGGTAGGCGTCCGGGTGAGCGCCAGTTGGCTCGCCAAGTCCGACATGATCCGTACCTCCGAAATATTCCGAAGACGACGAAAGCAATACCGGGCTAATCGAGTCAGCTAGCTTTTAACTCTGCAGCTCCGTCCCGAGAACAACGGCAATTCGATAGGGAATTCTGCCCAAAGTTCCACCGGGGATCAAGGTCTAAGGTCCTGATAGTTGAGGAGAATCAAGCGGCGCCCCGAAGCGCCTGCGCGAGCGCGGCGATCGGGTGAAAATGACTCCGCGGACCAATTGCGATAAGGTTTCGACCCATGCCCAAGACCCCGCCTCCCGCCGCCGACCTGCCCTTCGAGAAGGCCCTCGAGGAACTCGAGGCGCTCGTCGCGCGCATGGAGGACGGCAAGCTTCCCCTCGAGGAGTCGCTCGCCGCCTACCAGCGCGGCGCGGAGCTGCTGCGCCACTGCGAGGGCAAGCTCTCGGCCGCCCAGGCGCGCATCAGCGTGCTCGAGGGCGACGTCCTGAAGGACCTGCCCGCGGCCGACTCGTGAGCGCTCCCGACTTCCCGGCCTGGTCGCGCGAGGTGGCCGGCCGCATGGAGACGGTTCTCGCCGGCCTCCTGCCCGCCTCCCGCATCGCGCCCTCGCGCCTGCACGACGCGATGCGCTACGCCGCACTCGGCGGGGGCAAGCGCGTGCGGCCGATGCTCGTCTTCGGCGCCGGGCTCGTGACGCAGGCGCAGGCCCCGCGGCTCGAGGTGGCGGCGGCGGCAGTGGAGCTGGTGCACGCCTACTCGCTCGTGCACGACGACCTGCCGTGCATGGACGACGACGTCCTGCGTCGCGGCAAGCCCACCTGCCACGTGGAGTTCGACGAGGCCACCGCGCTCCTCGCGGGAGACGCGATGCAGAGCCTCGCGTTCCAGCTGATGGCCGAGCACCGCCTGGCCGACGACGCGGCGGTGCAGCTGCGGATGATCCAGCTCTTCGCGATCGCGTGCGGCTCGCGCGGGATGGCGGGCGGGCAGGCGATCGACCTCGACGCGGTGGGCCGCGCCCTCACCCTCGCGGAGCTCGAGAACATGCACATCCACAAGACGGGGGCCCTCATCCGCGCCTCCGTCCTGCTGGGCGCGCACTGCGGCCAGCCCCTCGACGACGCCGACCTGGGCCGCCTGGACCGCTATGCCAAGTGCGTGGGCCTCGCCTTCCAGGTGGTCGACGACATCCTGGACGAGGAAAGCGACTCGGCCACCCTCGGCAAGACCGCGGGCAAGGACAAGGAGGCGGGCAAGCCCACCTACACGAGCCTCCTGGGCATCCCCGAGGCCCGGAAGTTCGCCGATGGCCTCCTCGGCCAGGCGCTCGACGCCCTTTCCCCCCTCGACGCCCGCGCCGACCGCCTGCGCGAGCTGGCCGACTTCATCGTCAACCGCGACCGGTAGGCAACCAACCTGATCAGATTGGTTTTCCCAATCCGATCAGGGGCCGGTTTGAGGCAACGCAGACGGGGCAGGGCCAGATGCGGCAAAATGCGGGTCTCTGGCCCATCGGCCGATGCCGGGCAATGAGCGCTTACCCACTTCTCGAGACGATCAACGACCCGACGGACCTGCGGCGGCTCGACCGCAAGCAGCTTCCGGCGCTGGCGGAGGAGTTGCGCCGGTTCATCGTCGAGTCCGTCTCCAGGACGGGCGGGCACCTGTCCTCCAACCTGGGGACGGTCGAGCTCACGATCGCGCTGCACTACGTGTTCGCCACGCCCGAGGACCGCATCATCTGGGACGTGGGCCACCAGACCTACGGCCACAAGATCCTCACCGGCCGGCGCGCGGGCATGGCCCGGCTGCGGCAGAAGGGCGGCATCGCGGGGTTCCCGCGGCGCGAGGAGTCCGCCTACGACGCGTTCGGCACCGCGCACTCGTCGACCTCCATCTCCGCCGCCCTCGGCATGGCCGTGGCGGCGCGACACCTCGGCAAGGACAACCGCGCGATCGCCGTCATCGGCGACGGCGCCATGACGGGCGGCATGGCCTTCGAGGCCCTGAACAACGTGAAGCAGTCCGGCGCCAACGTGATCGTGGTCCTGAACGACAACGACATGTCGATCTCCGAGAACGTGGGCGCGCTCAACAACTACCTCGCGAGGCTCATGTCCGGCCGCTTCTACGCGGCCACGAAGAAGACCGCGGACAAGATCCTGTCGGTCTCCCCCCCGATGAAGGAGCTCGCCAAGCGCTTCGAGGGGCACGCCAAGGGAATGATCACGCCCTCCACGCTCTTCGAGGAGTTCGGCCTCAACTACACCGGCCCCGTCGACGGCCACAACATGGAAGTGCTGGTCGACACCCTCAACAACGTGAAGCGCCTCGACGGCCCGCAGTTCCTCCACGTCGTGACCAAGAAGGGCCAGGGCTACGCCTACGCCGAGGACGATCCGATCGCCTACCACGGCCCCGGGCGCTTCGACCCCAGCGTCGGGATCACGAAGCCCGCGCCCGCCGCGGACTCGCTGCCCCGACCCACCTACACGCAGGTCTTCGGCGACTGGCTGTGCGACATGGCAAAGCTCGACGGCCGCCTCGTGGGGATCACGCCGGCGATGCGCGAGGGCTCCGGCCTCGTGCGCTTCTCGAAGGAATACCCCGACCGCTACTTCGACGTGGGCATCGCCGAGCAGCACGCCGTCACCTTCGCCGCGGGCCTCGCCTGCGACGGCATGCGGCCGGTCGTGGCGATCTACTCGACGTTCCTGCAGCGCGCCTACGACCAGCTCATCCACGACGTGGCGCTGCAGAACCTGCCGGTGGTCTTCGCCCTCGACCGCGGCGGCCTCGTGGGCGCCGACGGCCCCACGCACCACGGCGCCTTCGACCTCGCGTACCTGCGCTGCATCCCGAACATGACGGTGATGGCGCCCGCCGACGAGAACGAGTGCCGGCAGATGCTCTACACCGGGTTCACGCTCGCCGGCCCCTCGGCCGTGCGCTACCCGCGCGGCACCGGCCCCGGCACCGAGGTGCTGGCCCAGATGAAGGCGCTCGCCGTGGGCAAGGGCGAGGTCCGCCGCGAGGGGCGCCGCGTGGCCATCCTCGCCTTCGGCTCGATGGTGAGGCCCGCGCTCGAGGCGGGCACCGAGCTCGGCGCCACCGTCGCCAACATGCGATTCGTGAAGCCGCTCGACGACGCGCTCGTCCTGCGGCTCGCCACCACCCACGATCTCGTCGTCACCGTCGAGGAGAACGTCCTCGAAGGCGGCGCGGGGTCGGCGGTCCTCGAGTCGCTCGCGGCCCAGGGCGTCGAGGTGCCGGTCCTGCAGCTGGGCCTTCCCGACCACTTCGTCGAGCACGGCGATCCGGCGCAGCTGCTGGCCGACTGCGGCCTCGATGCCCCCGGCATCGCCCGTGCCATCCGTGAAAGGCTTTCGCAAGGCAATGCATCCCAGAGACCGGGAATGGCGGCTTGAGGCCGCGGCAGTGCTCCTGGCGGCCTTCGCCCTTCCGGCGGCCGCCGCCGACAAACCTTGCACCGAGGCCGACAAGGCGTTCGACGGCGTGACCTCCTGGGCCGCGCTGCAGAGGGCGGTGCACGACTACGGCCACTGCGACAAGGGCAAGACGGCCGAGACCGTCACCGAGGCGCTGCTGCGCGTGGTGATCGGCGGCTGGCCCAAGGTGGGCGATGCCGGGCCGCTCCTCGACAAGGACGCGGGGTTCCGCAACTGGCTCGACCGGCGCCTGTCGAGCCCCGACCTGGCCCCCGAGGATTCGCGCGAGATCCGCGACCTCGCCAAGTCGAGCTGCCCGAAGGGCCAGGACAAGGTGTGCTCGACGATCCTGTCCAGCGTCGAGATGGGGCGCGCGATCTCGGCCCCCGAGCTGATCCAGCTCCAGCCGGCCGCCCCGGCTCCCGCCCCGGCTCCCGCGAAGAAGCCGTGAGTTCGGGATAGAATCCGCGCCTTCGCGACCGAAAGGAAACCCATGATGAAACGCACCGCCATCGCGCTCGCCCTCGCCCTGGGCGCCGCCACCGCCCACGCCCAGGCGCCCGCCGCCGCTCCCGCGGCACCGGCCGCGCCGGCCGCGGTCACCGTCGCCCCGGCCAAGTGCGAGCCGAAGCCCGTGTACCCCGGCCTCAAGGCCATGCAGGACGAGGCCGAGGTGACGAAGTTCCGCGAGCAGCTGCGCAACTACCAGCTGTGCATGAAGGCCTACATCGACGAGCGCCGCGCCATCGTCAAGGCGCACACCGACGCGCTGAACGCCGCGGCCGCCGAGCACAACGCCGTGATCGAGAAGTTCCGCGCGGACCAGGATGCGGCCCAGAAGGCGCAGCAGGAGGCGGAGGCGAAGGAGAGGAACAAGGTAGGCAAGTAGCGGGGCCAAGGGACGGCGAGTCCCTGCCGCGGAATCGAGGGGCCGGCCGCCGCGAGGCGGGCCGGCCCCTTCCTTTTTCCGCGGGCGTTGCGGGCGGTCAAGCGCCGGCTGGCGAAGGAGGCTAGCGTGTAGTCCTGGGGCATCGAAAGGCGCTTCCATGGACGACCTCGACGGCGCGGTTCCCTCGGCGTGGTGGAACACGGCCGAGCAGGAACTGCTGGCCGGCCTGCGCAGCACCAGCGGCGGGCTCTCGCCCGGCGAGGCCAGGGCGCGTCTCGCCGCGGCGGGACCGAACGTCGTCAAGGAGGAACGCGAGGCCGGATGGGCGGGGCTCCTCGCGCACCAGTTCGCGAGCCCGCTCGTGCTCATCCTCCTCTTCGCCGCGATCGTGTCCCTTTCGCTGCGCGACTGGGTCGAGGCGGCCATCATCATCGCGATCGTGGCGGGAAGCGCGCTGCTCGGGTTCGCGCAGGAATACCGGGCCTCGCGTGCGATCGCGGACCTGCAACGGCGCATCGCCGTCACGGTGCGGGTGCTTCGCGGCGGCGAAGCCCGGGCCGTGCCCGCGGCGCAGCTTGTTCCCGGCGACGTGGTCGCGCTCTCGGCGGGGAACCGCGTTCCCGCCGACGGTCGCCTCCTGGAGGCGCGCGACTTCCTGTTGAGCGAGGCCGCCCTCACCGGAGAATCCTTCCCCGTCGAGAAGCAGCCCGGCACGGTCCCGGCTGGGGCGGGAATAGCCGCGCGGACGAACAGCGTGTTCCTCGGCAGCTCCGTGCGAAGCGGCACGGCGACGATGCTCGTGGTCCGGACGGGCCGCGACACCGCGCTGGGCGAAGTCGTGTCCCGACTGGGCGGGCAGGCCCCGGAGACGGATTTCGCGCGCGGCGTGCGCCTTTTCGGCTACCTCCTCGTGCGGGTGATGGTCGTGATGGTCGTATTCGTCATGGCCGCCAACCAGTGGCTGGGGCGCCCCGTCCTCGACTCGCTGCTCTTCGCGATGGCCCTGGCCGTGGGCATTTCCCCGGAGTTGCTGCCCGCGATCATGAGCGTAACGCTCTCGCGGGGGGCGCGGCGCATGGCGCGCGGCGGCGTGATCGTGCGCCGCCTGGAGGCCATCGAGAACCTCGGCTCCATGGACATCCTGTGCACCGACAAGACGGGGACGCTCACCGAGGGTCGCGTGACGCTCGAGGCCGCGGTCGACCCGCGGGGCCGCGAGTCGCCGGACGTCCGCCGCCTCGCCTTCCTCAACGCCGCGCTCGAGACGGGGATCGAGAACCCGCTGGATGCCGCGATCGTCGAGGCCGGTCGTCGGAACGGGCTGGCCACCACGGGATGGAAGAAGGTCGACGAGATCCCGTACGACTTCATCCGCCGGCGGCTCACGATCGTGGTCGAGCCCGAGGACGACACCTCCGCGCACCTCATGGTCACCAAGGGAGCCTTCGACACGATCCTCGCGGCCTGCACGAGCGTCGAGCGCGATGGCGTCCCCCGGCCGCTGGACGCGGCGACGCGGGCCGAGCTGGAGGGGATGTACCGCGCGATGGGCGAGGCCGGGCAACGCGCCATCGGTCTCGCGAAGCGCGACGTCCCGGCCAGAAACCGCTACGAGCGCGACGACGAGCGCGAGATGACGTTCGCCGGCTTCCTTCGCTTCTCCGACCCGCCGCGGAAGGACGCCCAGCAGACAGTGCGCGACCTCGCGGACCTGGGCGTGCGCATCAAGATCATCACGGGCGACAACCGCTACGTCGCCGGGCACCTCGCCAGCGTGATCGGGCTCGACCACGGGACGATGCTCACGGGAACGCAGATCGCCGCGATGCGCGAGGAGGCCCTCTGGCGCCTGGCGGAGGACACCGCCCTCTTCGTCGAGGTCGATCCCCAGCAGAAGGAGCGCATCGTCCGCGCGCTCAAGCACCGCGGGCACGCCGTGGGCTACATGGGCGACGGCATCAACGACGCGCCCGCGCTGCACGCGGCCGACATCGGCATCTCGGTGGAGGGCGCCGTCGACGTGGCGAGGGAGAGCGCCGACGTGATCCTCCTGCGCAACGACCTCGACGTCCTGCGCCGCGGCATCGAGGACGGCAGGCGCACCTTCGCCAACACGCTTAAGTACATCAAGATCACGATCGCCTCGAACTTCGGCAACATGGTGAGCATGGCGCTCGCCACGCCCCTGCTGCCCTTCCTGCCGCTCGCGGCCAAGCAGATCCTGCTCAACAACTTCCTCTCCGACCTGCCGTCGATGGCCATCTCCACCGACCGCGTCGACCGCGAGCAGCTGGCGACCTCGCAGCGCTGGAACGTGAACGAGGTGCAGCGTTTCATGGTCCTCTTCGGGCTGCTAAGCACGGTGTTCGACCTGCTCACCTTCTACCTGCTGCTCGACGTCTTCGAGACCGACGAGCCGACCTTCCAGACCGTGTGGTTCGTGGTTTCGCTCCTCACGGAGCTCGCCGTGGTGTACGTGCTGCGCACGCACGGGCCGGCCTGGGCGAGCCGCCCGAGCGGGCTCCTCACCGGCGCCTCCGTGGTCGTCGTGGCGATCGCGCTTTGCGTGCCGTACCTCGGGCCGGCTTCGACGATCTTCGGATTCGTCCCGCTTCCCGCGACGCTGCTCGGGGCATGCGTGGCCATCGTGCTCGCCTACGTCGCGGCGACGGAGGCGGCGAAGCGCCGCTACTACGCCGCGTGACGGCGGGCGGGCGCTACTTCACCACGCTCCGGTCCTGCCCGAAGAGAACCTTGCGCTCCTGGTCCGTCACCGGGCCGCGGGGCGCGGGATTGATCTCCTTCGCCCGCGCGTAGGCGCGCGCCGTGGCCGGGCGCGCCCGGATGGCCGCGTGCCAGCGCGCGAGGTTGGGGAACTGCGCGAGGTCCTGGCCCTGCCGCTCGGGAATGATCCACGGGTAGGAGGCCATGTCCGCGATCGAGTACCGCCGGCCGAGGATGAAGTCGCGCCCGGCGAGCCGCTTGTCGAGCACGCCGTAGAGGCGGTTCGTCTCCTTCACGTAGCGGTCGATGGCGTACGGGATCTTCTCCGGCGCGTAGTGCTGGAAATGGTGGTTCTGGCCGAGCATGGGCCCGAGCCCGCCCATCTGCCACATGAGCCACTCGAGGGCCTCCACCTGGCCGCGCAGCGTCTTCGGGACGAACTTGCCGGTCTTGCCCGCAAGGTAGAGCAGGATGGCCCCCGACTCGAACACGCTGATGGGCTTGCCGCCGTCGGCGGGCGCGTGGTCCACGATGGCCGGGATCTTGTTGTTGGGCGAGATGGCGAGGAACTCCGGCGCAAACTGCTCGCCCTTGGAGATGTTGATCCCGTGCAGGCGGTAGGGGAGCTTCGCCTCCTCGAGGAACATCGTGATCTTGTGGCCGTTGGGGGTGGTCCAGTAGTACAGGTCGATCATCTAATCCTCCTCGTAATCAGATTACTTTTTCCAATCCGATTACAGGTCAGCGGCCGAGCGGGCCGGCGTCGCAACGCTTGTATTGATCGGGCCAGGGCAACGAAACGCCGAGGGCCTTGGCGGCGTGGCGCGCCCAGTAGGGGTCGCGAAGCAGGGCACGCGCGAGGCACACCGCGTCGGCCTGACCGGTGGCCAGGATGTGCTCCGCCTGGACGGGCTCGGTGATGAGGCCCACGGCGGCGACCGGGATGCCCGCGTCGCGCCGGATGCCCGCGGCGAAGGGCACCTGGTAGCCGGGCCCCAGCACGATCTTCTGGTCGGCGGCGTTGCCGCCGCTCGACACGTCGATCATGTCGATGCCGATCTCCTTCAGCTCGTGCGCGAAGGCGATCGACTGCTCGAGGTCCCACCCGCCCTCTTTCCAGTCGCTCGCGGAGATGCGCACCATCACGGGCTTGTCCTTCGGCCACGCGTCGCGCACGGCCCGCGCCACCGCGAGCGGCAGGCGCATGCGGTTCGACAGCGAGCCGCCGAAGTCGTCGGTCCGCCGGTTCGACAGCGGCGAAAGGAACTCGTGCAGGAGATAGCCGTGCGCGGCGTGCACCTCCGCCACCTCGAAACCCGCCTGCAGGGCGCGGTCCGCGGCCAGGTGGAAGTCGGTGACGCAGGCCTCGAGATCCCGCACGGACATGGCGCGCGGCGCCGGATAGTCGCCGAAGGGCACGTCGCTCGGCGCGTGCGTGCGCCAGCCGCCCGCATCGCGCGCCAGCGGCTTGCCGCCGTTCCACGGCTTGTCGCATCCGGCCTTGCGGCCCGCGTGCGCGAGCTGGATGCCCGGCACGGCGCCGTTCGCCCGGATGAAGTCGACGATGGGCTTCCAGGCCTCGGCCTGCTTCCCGGACCAGATGCCGGTGTCCCACGGCGTGATGCGGCCGTCGGGACACACCGCGGACGCCTCGGTGATCACGAGCCCCGCGCCGCCCACGGCGCGGCTCCCGAGGTGCACCAGGTGCCATTCGTTCGGGATGCCGTCGTCGGCCGAGTACTGGCACATGGGCGAGACGAAAACGCGATTGGGGATCGTGACCGAGCGCAGCGTCACGGGGCTGAACAGGAGGGACATGGAGGTCGTTGCGGCGGGATTCTCGAGGCGACCAATCTAGCACGGTCGCCATGGGGGCGTGGATGTCGCTCGGTTAGAATCGGGGCGATCCCTCGGGAGAAGCCATGAAGCGATTCGCCGCCGCCGCCGTGGGCGCGCTGGCCCTCGCGGCGCAGGCCGCCGACCCGCCCTTCGCCATCGCCGTCCACGGCGGGGCGGGCACGATCACGCGCGCGTCGCTCTCGACGGAGCGCGAGCGCGAGTGCCGCGCCGTCCTCGCGCAGGCCCTCGTGGCCGGCCAGCGCATCCTCGCGGGCGGCGGCTCGGCCCTCGATGCCGTGACGGCCGCCGTCAAGGTGATGGAGGACTCCCCCCTCTTCAACGCCGGCAGGGGCGCCGTCTTCACCAGCGAGGGCGCCAACGAGCTGGACGCCTCCGTCATGGACGGCCGCGGCCGGCGCGCGGGCGCCGTCGCCGGCGTGACCGTCGTGAGGAACCCCGTCGAGGCGGCGCGCGCGGTCATGGAGAAATCCGGCCACGTCCTGCTCGCCGGCAAGGGGGCCGACCAGTTCGCGCGCGAGCAGGGCCTCGCGATCGTCGATCCCTCGTACTTCCGCACCGAGGAGCGCTGGGAGCAGCTGCAGCGCGCGAAGGAGCGCGACCGGGCGGCTCCCGGCCACGACGCGCCCGCGAAGGCGGGCACGGCCGGGGCGCGCGAGAAGCTCGGCACCGTGGGCGCGGTGGCCCTCGACCAGGCGGGCAACCTCGCCGCGGCCACCTCCACGGGCGGCATCAACAACAAGCGCTTCGGCCGCGTCGGCGATTCCCCCATCGTGGGCGCGGGCACCTGGGCGGAGAACGAGACAGTGGCGGTCTCCGCGACGGGCTCCGGCGAGATGTTCATCCGCAGCGCCACCGCGCACGACGTGGCGGCGCTCGTCCGCTACAAGGGCCTCGCGCCGCAGAAGGCGGCCGACGAGGCGATTGCGAAGGTGAAGGCGATCGGCGGCGAGGGCGGCGTGATCGTGATGGATCGCCGCGGGGAGCCTGCGTTCTCCTTCAGCACCGATGGCATGTACCGCGGGTTCGCCAGGGGCCTGGCGCCGCCCGAGGTCATGATCTTCCGCTAGGTGCGCGCGATCACGATCCGCGCCGGCGCCAGGGCGCTCGCGGCCATCCGCGACCGCGGCCTGCGCGCGGCCGACGTCGCGCTCGTTCCCGGCGCGGCGGGCGGGCCCAAGGCCCTCGGCCTGCACGGGCTCGACGTCGCGCTCTTCGGCGAGTGGTTCCCGAAGAGCCCGCGGACGCGCCACCTCGTCGGCGCCTCCATCGGCGCGTGGCGATTCGCCGCCGCCTGCCGCGCGGATCCCGTCGAGGGCCTGCGCGAGCTTGCGCGCCACTACACGGAGCAGCGTTACCCGCCACGCCCCGGGGCGGCGCTCGTCACCCGCTCGGTCCGCGAGATGCTGGGCGCGCTGTTCGACGGCCGCGAGGAGGAGATCCTCGCGTGCGCGAGCTATCGGCTGCACGTCCTCGCCGTGCGCGGGCGCGGCCTCCTCACGCGGGACGCGGGCGTGCGCCGCACCCTCGGCTTCGGCGCGGCCGTGTTCGCGAACCTGGCGGGGCGCCGCCACCTGGGCCACTTCCTCGAGCGCACCGTGTTCCACGACGCGCGCGAGTGGCCGCCCTTCCTCGGCGATTCGCGCATGGCGGGGGACCTGCTGCCCGCCACCGGCGGCGCGCCCATCCGCTTCGACGCGTTCCGCACGCACGCCGTGGCGCTCGATCGCGACAACCTGCGCGAGGCGCTCGTGGCCTCCGCCGCCATCCCGCTCGTGATCGAGGCCGTGCCGGACATCCCGCGCGCGCCCTCGGGGCTCTACTGGGACGGCGGGCTCATCGACTACCACCTGCACCTGCCCTACTCGCGGATCGACGGCCTCGTGCTGTACCCGCACTTCACCGACCGCATCGTGCCGGGCTGGCTGGACAAGGCGCTGCCGTGGCGGCGGGCGCGCGGCGAGTGGCTCTCGAACGTGGTGCTCGTCTCGCCCTCGCGCGAATACCTCGCGGGCCTTCCCCACGGCAAGCTTCCCGACCGCGGCGACTTCAAGCGCTTCGAGAGCGACTGGGAAGGGCGGGTCGCCTACTGGCGGCAGGCCATAGCGGAGAGCGCGCGGCTGGGCGACGAGTTCCTCGCCTTCGCCGAGCGGCCCGATCCCTCCCGCATCCTGCCAATCTAATCAGATTGGATTGGAGGTCATTCGAGGACGAGGTGGATGGCCCGGCCGATGCGCGCCCACTTGCGCGTCTCCTCGCGGACCACGCGCGCGGCCTCCTCCGGCGTCGAGCCCACGGGATCGATCCACTGCCGGTCCCAGAGCTTCTCCTTCATTTCCGGCGACCGGATGATGCGCGCGAGCTCCGCGTGCAGCCGCTTCACCGCCTCGGGCGGCGTCTTCGCGGGAACGGCGACGGCCATCCACACGGGAGCGTCGAAGCCGGGGTATCCCGACTCGGCCACTGTCGGCAAGTCCGGCACGAGCGGCGAGCGCCTCGCCCCCGTCTGCGCGACCACGCGGACCTTGCCCGACTGCACGTGCGGGATGAGCGCGGTGGGGTTGAGCGACAGCAGCTGCACGTCGCCCGCGAGGAGCGCCGTCACCGCTTGCGCGCCGCCGCTGTAAGGCACGTGAACCGTCTCGATGCCCGCGGAGGCGTTGAGCTCCTCCATGGAAAGCTGCGACACGCTGCCATTGCCCACGGAGGCGAAGTTGAGCCTGCCGGGCTGCGCGCGCGCCTTCGCGATCACCTCCGCGAGCGTCGCGGCGCCGAGCGACGGGTGCACCGCGATCAGGCCGGGCGAGGTGCCCACGAGGGTCACGAAGGCGAAGTCGCGCGCCACGTCGTAGGGCAGCGTCCTCGCGAGCGCCGGGCTCACCGCGAGCGGCCCGTTGGTGCCCATGAGGAGCGTGTGGCCGTCGGGCGCGCTCTTGGCCACCGCGTCGGCCGCGACATTGCCGCCGGCGCCGGGACGGTTCTCCACCACGACGGGCTGGCCCAGCGCCCGGGAGAGCGGCTCTGCGAGCGAGCGAGCCACGACGTCCGGCTGGCCTCCCGGCGCGAAGGGCACGACGAGTCGAAGGGGCCTCGCGGGCTGCCAGTCGGCCGCCGCGGCGGCCCAGGGCAGCAGCAATGCGAGGAGCAGGGTCGCGGCCCGCACGAGGATCGCCCGGGCGCCGCGCGTCAGTAGTTGAGCACCGGCGCCAGCCAGCGCTCCACCGCCGCGAGGGCCATGCCCTTGCGGTGCGCGTAGTCGGTCACCTGGTCGCGCTCGACCTTGCCCACGGCGAAGTAGCGCGCCTGCGGGTGCGAGAAGTAGAAGCCGCTCACGGCCGCCGTCGGCACCATGGCGAACGACTCGGTGAGCGCGATGCCGGCGTTGCCGCCCGCGTCCAGCAGCCGGAAGAGCCCGCCCTTCTCGGTGTGGTCCGGGCAGGAGGGATAGCCCACCGCCGGGCGGATGCCCGCGTACTTCTCGGCGATGAGATCCTCGTTCGAGAGCGACTCGCCCGCCGCATAGCCCCAGTACTCGGTGCGCACGCGATGGTGCAGGTGCTCGGCGAACGCTTCCGCCAGGCGGTCCGCGAGGGCCTTGAGCATGATCGCGGAGAAGTCGTCGTGCCTCGCCTCGAACTCCGCCACCCTCGCGTCGATGCCGGCGCCGGCCGCGACCGCGAACGCGCCCAGCCAGTCGGCCACGCCCGAGTCTCGCGGCGCCACGAAATCGGCGAGGCACAGGTTGGGGTTGCCCTCGGGCTTCTCGTTCTGCTGGCGCAGGTTGTGCCACGTCATGAGCACGTGGCTGCGCGTTTCGTCCGCGTAGATCTCGATGTCGTCGCCCACGGAATTGGCGGGCCAGATCCCGAACACCGCGTTGGCGGCGAGCCAGCGCCCCTTCACGATCCGCTCGAGCATCGCCTGGCCGTCGCGGAAGACGTTCCTCGCGGCCTCGCCCACGATGGGGTCGTCGAGGATCGCCGGGAACCTGCCCACGAGGTCCCACGCCTGGAAGAAGGGCGCCCAGTCGAGGCAGGGCACGAGCCTTTCGAGGGGGTAGTTCCTCAGCGCGAGCACGCCGTGGTGGCGCGGCCGCGGCGGCACGTAGCCCTTCCAGTCGAGCTTCGCGGCGTTGGCGCGCGCGGCCTCGATGGACACGGACTTCTGCCCCGTCTTCCTCGCGTGGGCGTCGCGCACCTTGAGGTAGTCGTGGCGCACCTGGCTCACGTATTGGTCGCGGCCTTCCTCGCTCACGAGGCTCGTGGCCACCCCCACCGCGCGCGAGGCGTCCGGCACCCACACCGTCGGGCCCGAGTAGTTGGGCTCGATCTTCACCGCGGTGTGCGTGCGCGAGGTCGTGGCGCCGCCGATGAGGAGCGGCACCTTCATGCCGAGCCGCTCCATCTCGCGGGCCACGTGGGCCATCTCCTCGAGCGAGGGCGTGATGAGGCCCGACAGGCCCACCATGTCCGCCTTCTCGCGCAGCGCCGTCTCGAGGATCCTCTCCGCGGGCACCATGACGCCCAGGTCGATCACCTCGAAGTTGTTGCACTGGAGCACCACGCCGACGATGTTCTTGCCGATGTCGTGCACGTCGCCCTTGACGGTGGCCATGACGACCTTGCCCTTCGCCTTGGCGTCAGCCGCGCCCAGGAGCCGCTTCTCCTCCTCGATGAAGGGGATGAGGTGCGCCACCGCCTGCTTCATGACGCGCGCGCTCTTCACCACCTGCGGCAAAAACATCTTGCCGGCGCCGAAGAGGTCGCCCACGACGTTCATGCCGTCCATCAGCGGGCCCTCGATCACCTGGATGGGGCGCGCGAACTTCTTCCTCGCCTCCTCCGTGTCCTCGACGATCCACTGCGTGACGCCCTTCACCAGGGCGTGCGAGAGGCGCTCTTCGACGGGGGCGCTTCGCCACGCGAGGTCCTCGGCGGCGTCCTTCTTCTGGCCCTTGAAGCTCTCCGCGAACGTCACCAGGCGCTCGGTGGCGTCCGGCCGGCGGTCGAAGATCACGTCCTCCACGCGCTCGAGGAGCTCGGGCGGGATCTCGGCGTAGACGCCCAGCTGCCCGGCGTTCACGATGCCCATCGTCATGCCGGCCTTGGCCGCGTGGTACAGGAACGCGGTGTGCATGGCCTCGCGCACCGGCTCGTTGCCGCGGAAGGAGAAGGACAGGTTCGACACGCCCCCGGAGGTCTTGGCGTGGGGGAGGTGCCGGTGGATCCACGCCACCGCCTCGAGGTAGTCGAGCCCGTAGCGGTTGTGCTCCTCGATGCCCGTGGCGATCGCGAAGATGTTGGGGTCGAAGATGATGTCCTCGGGCGGGAAGCCGACCCGCTCCGTCAGGATCCGGTAGCAGCGCTTGCAGATGGAGGTCTTGCGCTCGAGCGTGTCCGCCTGGCCCTTCTCGTCGAAGGCCATCACGATCACCGCAGCGCCGTAGCGCCTGGCGAGCTTCGCGTGCCGCAGGAACTCCTCCTCGCCCTCCTTGAGGGAGATCGAGTTCACGATGGCCTTGCCCTGCACGCACTTGAGCCCCGCCTCGATCACGCTCCACTTGGAGCTGTCGATCATGATCGGCACGCGCGCGATGTCGGGCTCGGCGGCCACCAGGTTCAGGAACTTCGCCATGGCCGCCTGCGAGTCGAGCATCGCCTCGTCCATGTTCACGTCGATCACCTGGGCGCCGTTCTCCACCTGCTGGCGGGCGACGGAGAGGGCCTCGGCGTAGTCGCCGGCGAGGATGAGCCGCGCGAAGGCCTTCGACCCCGTGACGTTGGTGCGCTCGCCCACGTTCACGAAGAGGGAATCGGGCCCGATGTTCTGCGGCTCGAGGCCCGCGAGCCTCAGCCTGGGCTCGATCGCGGGCGTCGCCCGCGGCTTGCAGGGCGCCACGATCGCGGCGATCGCCCTGATGTGCTCCGGCGTGGTGCCGCAGCAGCCGCCGGTGATGTTGAGCCAGCCGGCCTCGGCCCACTCGCGGATGTAGGCGGCCGTCTCCTGCGGCAGCTCGTCGTACTCGGCCATCGCGTTGGGCAGCCCCGCGTTGGGGTGCGCCGAGACGAGCGTGTCGGCGATGCGCGCGAGCTCCTCCACGTGCGGGCGCAGCTGCTTGGCGCCGAGCGCGCAGTTGAAGCCGATGGACAGGGGCCGCGCATGGCGCACGGAGTTCCAGAAGGCCTCCGGCGTCTGGCCGGAAAGGGTGCGCCCCGAGGCGTCGGTGATCGTGCCCGAGATCATGACGGGCAGGCGCTCGCCGGAGCGCTCGAAGTGCTCGTCGATCGCGAAGAGCGCCGCCTTGGCGTTCAGCGTGTCGAAGATCGTCTCGACCAGCAGGATGTCGACGCCGCCTTCGACGAGCGCCGCCACCGCCTCCAGGTAGGCGTCCTTCACCTGATCGAAATTCACCGCCCGGAACCCCGGGTCGTTCACGTCCGGCGAGAGCGAGAGGGTGCGGTTCATCGGGCCCAGCACCCCGGCCACGAAGCGAGGCTTCGCCGGCGTCCTCGCCGTGAACTCGTCGGCCACCGCGCGCGCGAGCCGCGCCGCCTCGCGGTTGAGCTCGGCCACGATGGACTCGAGGTGGTAGTCGGCCTGCGAGATCGAGGTCGAGTTGAAGGTGTTGGTCTCGAGGATGTCCGCGCCCGCCTCGAGGTACTGCGCGTGGATCTCGCGGATCACCTGCGGGCGGGTGAGGGTGAGGAGGTCGTTGTTGCCGCGAAGGTCGTGGGCGAAGTCGCGGAAGCGCTCGCCGCGGTACTCGGCCTCGCTGAGACGGTGGCGCTGCACCATGGTGCCCATGGCCCCGTCGAGGACGAGGATGCGCCGCGCCAGGGCCTCGTGGAGCGCTTTCAGGCGGGCGGAGCGGGAGGGCGCGGATCGGTCCATGGTCGGCGTCTGTCGCAAAACAAAAAACCCGTCAGCGTTGGGCGACGGGTCTTCGGGGCCGGTCGCTTTAGCTGGATTTGTTGAGCGCCCGCAAGCTGTTGGATCAAATCGGCGCTTGAACGAGCATCTTACACCAGGCCGGGGGCCGCTTGCGACCGGGACGGCGGCGCGGCACGATGGCCGCTTCCGGGAGGGCACGGGGAGGCGGCGATGGCGTTCTTCGAGGTCTGCAGCAGCTGCGGCGCGGTGATCGGGGCGCGGGCCTTCTGGAGCTTCGTCGACCGGAAGAACAGGGATTACTTCAGCCGCTGCCCGGTCTGCGGGACGGCGAACCCCTGGCGCAAGGCCACGCGCGAGGAGATCGACCGCTTCCAGGACCGCGCGACCGGGCGCCGCAGCCGGTTCCCCAGCCTCTTCAGCGTCATCGTGGTCCTGCTGCTCGTCCTGATCCTGGCCCCGACCTGCACCTAGCCGCCCGGGCTTGAAACCCGCGGGGGCGAGCCCCATCTGAGCCCCGTTTCCAAGTAATCCGACAGGAACCCCGCCGTGACCGACACCGCCACCGCCCACGCCGGCCGCGAGACCCGCGGCTTCCAGGCCGAGGTGAAGCAGCTGCTCCACCTCATGATCCATTCGCTGTACTCGAACCGCGAGATCTTCCTGAGGGAGCTGGTCTCCAACGCCTCCGATGCCTGCGACAAGCTGCGCTTCGAGGCGCTCTCGGACGCGGGGCTCCTCGAGAACGACACCGCCCTCGAGATCCGCGTGGACTACGACAAGGACGCCCGCACCCTCACCGTGGCGGACAACGGCGTGGGCATGAGCCGCGACGAGGTCGTCGCCAACCTCGGCACCATCGCCAAGAGCGGCACGCGCGAGTTCTTCTCGAGCCTCACGGGAGACCAGCAGAAGGACGCGCACCTCATCGGCCAGTTCGGGGTGGGCTTCTATTCCTCCTTCATCGTCGCCGACCGGGTGACGGTGCTCACCCGCCGTGCCGGGCTCCCGGCGTCCGAGGGCGTGCGCTGGGAGTCCGACGGCAGCGGCGAGTTCACCGTGGAGTCGGCGGAAAGGGCCGCGCGCGGCACCGAGATCACGCTGCACCTGCGCGAGGGGCAGGAGGACCTCCTGGACGGCACGCGCCTTCGCGGCATCGTCCGCCGCTACTCCGACCACATCGTGCAGCCCATCCGCATGCCGAAGGAGGCGTGGAAGGACGGGAAGGCGGACAAGTCGGCCGAGGCGGAGACGGTGAACCAGGCCTCCGCCCTCTGGGCGCGCGCCAAGGCCGACATCAAGGACGAGGAGTACCGGGAGTTCTACAAGCACGTCGGGCACGACTTCGACGACCCGCTCGCCTGGGTGCACGCGAAGGTCGAGGGGCGCCAGGAGTACACGCAGCTCCTCTACGTCCCCTCCAACGCGCCATTCGACCTCTGGGACCGCAACGCCCGCCACGGGGTGAAGCTCTACGTGCGCCGCGTGTTCATCATGGACGATGCCGAGCAGCTGCTGCCCGCGTACCTGCGCTTCGTCCGCGGCGTGGTCGACTCCAACGACCTGCCGCTCAACGTCTCGCGCGAGATCCTGCAGGAGTCGAAGGACATCGAGGCCATCCGCGCCGGCTGCACCAAGAAGGTCCTCTCGCTCCTCGAAGGCCTGGCGGAGAACGAGAAGGAGAAGTTCGCCACGTTCTGGAAGGCCTTCGGTCGCGTGCTGAAGGAGGGCGTCGGCGAGGACTTCGCCAACAGGGAGAAGGTGGCCGGGCTCCTGCGCTTCGCCTCGACGCACGCCGACACGGCCGACGAGACGGTCTCGCTGGCCGACTACGTCTCGCGGATGAAGGAGGGCCAGGCGGCCATCTACTACGTCACCGCCGAAACCTTCAACGCCGCCCGGAACAGCCCGCACCTGGAGGTGTTCCGCAAGAAGGGCATCGAGGTCCTGCTCCTCGCCGACCGCGTGGACGAGTGGGTGGTGAGCCACCTCGCGGATTTCGGCGGCAAGCCCCTCGAGTCGGTGGCGCGCGGCGGGCTGGACCTCGGGAGCCTCGAGGACGAGGCCGAGAAGAAGGAAATCGAGCAGGAGGCGAGCGAGCTGAAGGGCCTCGTCGAGCGCGTGAAGGCGAGCCTCGGCGAGCGCGTGAAGGACGTCCGCGTGACGCTTCGCCTGACGGAGTCGCCCGCCTGCCTCGTGGCCGACGAGCACGACGTGAGCGCGAACCTCGCGCGCCTCCTGAAGGCCGCGGGGCAGGGCGTGCCGGCGTCGAAGCCCATCCTCGAGATCAACCCGAAGCACCCGGTCGTGCAGCGGCTGAAGGGCGAGGAGGCGAAGTTCGACGACTGGGCGTCGGTGCTCTTCGACCAGGCGCTGCTCGCCGAGGGCGGGAGCCTCGACGACCCCGCCGCCTTCGTCCGCCGCATCAACGGGCTCATGCTGGACCTGGGCGGCGGCTCCTCGCGCATCGTCCTGCCGGGTTGACCCCCTCGGGAGGGGGGAGGAAGGGCCTTGACGCCTCTCAACCCCCCCTTTCGCGGTTCCCGCATGATGGCGTCCAACCCAAACCGGAGCCCTGCCCCATGAAACCCGTCCTGGCCCTCGCCACCCTGGCCCTCGCCGCCGCCTTCGCCGCCCATGCCATGCCCGGCGCCACCGGAACCGCGCCCGCGCTCCACGGCGGCGCCCCGGCCGCGACCGTCAAGAAGCTGCCCAAGGCCACCGGCCCCGATGCCCGCACGGTCGAGGAAGTGGTCAAGGGCAAGGCCGGCCTCAAGGACAAGGCCGTCCTCGTGAACGCGCAGGTCGTGAAGGTCACCAACGACGTCATGGGCAAGAACTGGGTCCACCTGCAGGACGGCT
>JBBIJT010000042.1:0-25961 GCA_037445795.1 Betaproteobacteria bacterium
GGCGGGCGGGGCCACCGCGGGCTCGTGCGGCGCGAGCTCGAGGCTGCGGCGCGCGGCGGTGTCGGCGTTGGACGGAGCGGAGGCCGCCGCCGGCGTTGCCGCGTGCGGTTCGTGCGCCTGGCGCGCCAGCTTTTCCTGCTCGGCGCGCTTGAGGGCGTCGAGGAGCAGGCTCACTTCGAATCCCCCGGCGTCACGGGATCGGGAACGACCGGGTTGGGCGTGCCGACCGGAGGCTCGCCGCGCTCGATGCGGTCCATCGCGTCCTGGAACTCGGGCATGGGCGGCCGCGTGTCGCGGAAGAATCCGTCGTCGGGCAGGAAGCGCTTGTAGCCCGCCAGGTCGCCGTCGATGCTCGCGCTCCTCACGACCAGCGGCCGGATGAAGATCACGAGCTCCTTCTTCGTGGAGGTGTCGTTGCGGTAGCTGAAGAGGTCGCCGAACACCGGAATGCGGGAGGCGTGCGGGATGCCGTCGCGGTTGCCGACGAAGCTGTCCTCCATGAGCCCGCCGAGCACCGCGATCTGCCCGCTCGCGACGCGAAGCACGCTTTCCATCTCGCGAGTGCGCGTCTCGGGGATCAGGCTCTGGATGGCCGGCTGGGTGAGCGTGGCCCGCAGGGAGGGGTTGGGATCCTGCACGTACTTCACCACGCTGGTGATCGTCGGGCGCACGCTGAGGGTCACGATGTCGGCTTCGCTGATCTGCGGCGTGATGTTCATGATGAAGCCCACGGGCACCACGTTCTGCGTCGTCGTGAAGGTGGTCGTGGAGACGTTGGCGTTGGTGTTCGTGTCCGCCTTGATCGTGAAGTAGACGATATTGTCCGTCACCTTGAGCACGGCCGTCTGGTTGTTGAGCACCATGAGCAGCGGGCTCGACAGCACGCGCGTCTTGCCGAACTGGCTCAGGAACTTGACGGTGCCCGAGATGTTCCCGCCCGCCGCCGGGTTCGGGTTGCTGTAGGTGAGCGAGAAGAAGGGCGGCGCCGTCAGGTTGGTGCCGAGCAGGCTCTGCTGGATCGAGTAGCCCAGGCCGTTCGTGGCGAGGGCGGACCAGTCCACGCCCGACTGGTACTGGTCGCTCAGCGACACCTCCACCACCGTCGCCGCGATCACCACCTGGCGCTTGGCCGCGCCCGAGACCTGCTCCAGGAACTCGGATACCTTCTCGTGCTGCCGCGAGGTGGCGCGCACCGTGACGATGCCCGACTCCGCGTTCACGATGACCGAGGCCGCCTCGCGGAAGGTGAGGCGCTGCTCGACGTACTCGCCCGCCTGCTGGGTCTGGGTCTGCCCGGGCGTGGTCGCGGTGGCTCCGAGGGCGCCGGCCACGTTGCCGGCCGCGCTGGTGCCGGCGGCCGCCCGCCGCTGCACGCTCGACTGGGTCGTCGCGAGCCCCGTCTGGCCGCGGCCGCTCACGAAGGTCTCGCTGCTGCCCTCGGGCAGGAGCTTGTCGGTCTCGCGCAGGATGTCCTTGATGTTCCTCTCGAGCGATTCCCAGAAGCGGTTGCGCGTGGTGTTGCTGATGCGCAGCGTCGAGTTGTTGTCGCCCGTGGTCGGCGCGGCGGCGCCCCCGGCCGTGAGCGCCCCGGAAATCACCTGCGTGGAGATCGAGACCGTCTCCGCGGTGTCGCGGGCCATGTTCACGTAGTCGACACGGTAGTTCTTGAGGTACGGCGTGTCAGGCATCACGTGGATGGTCTGCTCGTCGATCTCGAAGCGCATGTCGATCTGCTTCGAGATGCGGGTGAGGATCTGCTTGAGCGTCTGGTCGATGGCGTTGATCGTCACCTGGCCCTCGACCCCCGGGTGGACGTCGACGTTCACCTTGGTCTCGCGGGCGATGGCGAGGAGGACGTCGCGAACGGGCTGGTTGGCGACGACGATCGAGTACTTGATCTCGGAGGCGCGCGCCTCGGGCGGCGGCGGAAGCGGCGCCGGGCGGACCGGTTGCGGGATGGGGAGCGCCGGCGCGCCCTTCGGCGGCTCCTGCCCCAGGTGCCCCCCCGACTGCGCAACGGGCTGGGCACCGCAGGCGGCCAGGAGAACGGCGACCGCTGCCGTGCTGACGAGGGCGGTTCCGCGGTTCAGGCGCATCGTCAAGACTTGTGCGTAAGTAGTTGTTTTTCGGGGCAAACGATTCATCTCGCTTTATAGCGGTTTCGATGGCGGAAAGCAATGGAATTGCCCCCCGGGCGCGCCATGGAAAAGCCTTGACGGACCGGGGCTTCGAAGGTCACCTTCCGGCCTCCCGCCGGAGCTCGCCGCGGACGGCCTCGACGGGCCGGACGTATGGGCGGAATTGGCGCAGGTTGGCGGGCAGCGCCGCCAGCGCCTCGTTGGCCTCGCGCCGGCTCTGGAAGGGGCCGTAGAGCACGCCGACGCGGGGGGAATCGCCGCTGCCGCTGGGGTAGAGGAATATCTCCTCGGGCTTGAGGGTGCGCGAGGCCTCGGCCAGGTACGAGGTGAGATAGGCGCGGTCCCGGCCGTCCGTCACCATGAGCTGCACCACGTAGCGCGCACCCGAAGTGCCCTCGGCCAGGGCGACGCCGGCCGCGAAGCGCGCGTCGAGGGAGGCGGCGCCATCGGTCGCGGACGGCACCGCGGCCGCCTTCACTGGCGATCCGTCGCCCGCCGGACCGCCCTTCGCGGCCTCGGGAGTCGCGGCGGGGATCGCGGCCGTCGGCGGTGCGGGCGACGCCGGAGCGGGCGCTGCTGGAGCGGGAACCACGGGCGCGGGGGCGGGCGCCTCGGCGCGCCCCGCGGAGGGGGTGGCACTGCCCTGGACATACAGGGCGCTCCCGTAACCGATCGCGATGCCGGCGACGAGGCCCGCGGCCGCGGCCATGGCGGCGCGCTTCGGCGAGGCCTTCGGCGCGACGACGATCTGCGTGTCGGAGACCGCGGCCCGCGCGTGGTCCGGGCTCACGGTGTGCGTTCCCGCGGCAAACGCGGCGAGCAGCGTCTTGTCGGCGTAGATGTTGATCCGGCGCGTGAGCCCTTCCGACGCCTCGGAGATGATGCGCAGCGCCTCCGGGCCGAAGAGGTCCGGCCCGTGGTAGCCCGCGGCGCGCAGCCGGAAGTCGATGTAGTCGCGGATGTCCCGCGGCGGCAGGGGCGCGAGGCCGAAGGCGTGGGTGATCCGCTCCTTCAGCTGGCGCATGTTCGGGAGGTTCAGGTGCTCGTCGAGCTCCGGCTGGCCGAACAGCACGATCTGCAGCAGCTTCTCCGTGCCGGTCTCCAGGTTGGACAGCAGCCGGATCTCCTCGAGGGTGGCGAGCGGCATCGCGTGCGCCTCGTCGATGAGCGCCACGACCTGGCGACCGTCGGCGTGCAGCGCGATGAGGCGCTCCTGCAGGGAGCGCAGGAGCTGCGTCGTGCTCGAGCCCTGGGTCTCGACGCCGAGCTCGCTCGCGATCGCGATGAGCATCTCGTCGCGCGTGAGGCTCGGAACGGCGAGGTAGATGGTCTCGACGGTTTCCGGCAGGCGCTCCATCAGCACGCGGCACAGCATCGTCTTGCCGGTGCCGACCTCGCCGGTCACCTTCACCAGGCCCTCGCCCGCGGTGATGGCGTAGATCAGGGCCTCGAGCGTGGCGCCGCGGTTGGCGCCGGCGAAGAAGAACTCGGTGTGCGGCGTGATGCGAAAAGGCGCCTCGCGCAGGCCGAAATGCTCGAGGTACATCGTCATGGGCTTGGCGGCAGGGAACTCAGGGGCGGGCGCCGGGAACGGCGGGCGGGTCGGTCGGATCCGATGCGGCGAGTTTAGCACCGGCGCGACCGGCCGCCTCGAGGCGGCTGTAGAGCGTGCTCCGGGAAATGCCCAGCAGCTTCGCCGCCTGGGACATGTTGCCCTGCGCGACCTCGATGGCGGCGTCGAGGTAGGTCGACTCCACCGACCTGAGCGCCGCGTCGAGGCTGAAGGGGTGGCCGCTCGCCAGCTCCGCCCTCGCCCGGGCCGGCCGGTCGTCGGGCGCGCCGGGCTCAGCGGGCGCGGGGGCGAACTCCGCTTCCAGCTCGCGCTCGCCGACGTCGTAGCCCGCGAACTTGGTGTTGAGGCGGATCACGATGTTGCGAAGCTCGCGCACGTTGCCGGGGAACGGGTAGGCGAGCCAGCGCGCGCGGGCCGCTTCGTCGAGCCGGAAGGGCTGGGTGCCGGAGCGCTCCGAGAAGACCCGGCGGAAGTGCTCGAGGAGCCGCAGCTTGTCCTCGCCCAGCTCGCGCAGCGGCGGCACCGAGATCGTGAAGACGGACATGCGGTGGTAGAGGTCCGCGCGGAAGCGGCCCCGGCGAATCTCGTCGCGCAGGTCGCGGTTGGTCGCCGCCACGATCCGCGCGCGGCTCACGCGGGTCTGCGTCTCGCCCACGCGCTGGAATTCGCCGTTCTCGAGCACGCGCAGGAGCTTCGCCTGCAGGTCGACGGGAAGCTCGCCGATCTCGTCGAGGAAGAGCGTGCCCTCGGCGGCGTCCTCGAAGTAGCCGGCCTTGGACTGGACGGCGCCCGTGAAGGCTCCCTTCGCGTAGCCGAAGAGCGTGGGCTCGACGAGCGAAGGCGAGATGGCGGCGCAGTTGAGGGCGAGGAACGGCTCGCGCGCCCGCGGGCTCAGGTGGTGCAGGGAGAAGGCCACGCGCTCCTTGCCGCTGCCCGATTCGCCCTCGATGAGCGCCGGGAACGTGGAGGAGGCGTAGAGGTCGATCTGGCTGCGGAGCTTGCGCATCGGCGGGCTCTCGCCGATGAGGCCGCGGTCGTCCTCGACGCTGCCGGCCGCGGGGGCGAGGTCGCGGGAGGCGAGCACGCGCTTGAGGAGCGCGCGCAGGTCGTCGGGCTCGCACGGCTTGGGCACGAGGTCCGCGGCGCCCAGCGCGCGGGCGCGACGCGCGTTCGACTCCTCGTTCTGGCCGGTCAGCACGACGATGCGCACGTCGGGCGCGTGGGCGAGGAGGTCGCCGATGAGCTTGAAGCCCTCGTTGGGCAGGTGGCGCGCCGGCGGCAGCCCCAGGTCGATGAGGGCGAGATCCGGCGGCCCGGGCATGGCCCGCAGCGCCTCCACGGCGGAGGCGCGGTCCTGGGCGCACGCGAGGTCGAAGTCGGGCGCCAGGACGAACGCGAGGCTCTCGGTGATCAGGGGGTCGTCGTCGACGAGCAGGAGGCGGGGCTTCATGCGTTTCGCGTGCGGCGCGTGGGTGGCAGCGATTATAGGCCCGCGCGAGCCCGGGAACGCCGGGGATTGCTGATAGAATGATCGCCCGTTTTCGCCCCCCCGCACGCCCCGAGTGACAGCCGACAACCTCGTCGAGATCGACGACGTCACCTTCGCCTATGACCGCCGCCCGGTCCTCGAGCGCATCTCGATGCGCTTCCCGCGCGGGAAGTTGGTGGCCATCATGGGAAGCAGCGGGTGCGGGAAGACGACGACGCTGCGGCTAATCGGCGGGCAGATCAAGCCCACCCGCGGGGCCGTTCGCGTGAACGGGCGCGTGGTCCACGAGATGGGCCGCGAGGAGCTCTACGCGATGCGCCGGCGCATGAGCATGCTCTTCCAGTTCGGCGCCCTCTTCACCGACCTGAGCGTGTTCGACAACGTGGCCTTCCCGCTGCGCGAGCACGCGGACCTGCCCGAAGCCATGGTCCGCGACCTCGTCCTCATGAAGCTCGAGGCCGTGGGGCTGCGCGGCGCGCACGACCTCATGCCCGCCGAGCTCTCGGGCGGCATGGCGCGGCGCGTGGCGCTCGCCCGCGCGGTCGTGGCGGACCCGATGCTCGTGATGTACGACGAGCCCTTCGCCGGGCTGGACCCCATCGCGATGAGCGTGATCGGGACCCTCATCCGCCGCCTGAACGACGCGCTGGGCGCCACCTCGATCATCGTCACCCACGACGTGGTCGAGTCGCTCCAGATCGTCGACTACCTCTACTTCGTCGCCGAGGGCCGCGTGGTGGGCGAGGGCACGCCGGAGCAGATCCGCGCCGCCCCCGTGCCGGTCGTGCACCAGTTCGTGCACGGCGAGATAGACGGCCCGGTGCCGTTCCACTACCCGGCGCCGGACTACTCGCAGGACGTGGGCCTCGGAGCGCCCCGCGCGGAGGCCGCGCATGCTTGAGCGGACCCGCCTCACGCTCACGCGCGTCGGCCACAACTTCATCGAGAACGTCTGGCGCGTGGGGGCGATGGCGCGCTTCTTCGCCGCCCTGCTCCTCGCCTCGGGGACGAGCTTCAACCGCTTCCGGCTCGTGATGCGCGAGGTCTACTTCACGGGCGTGCTCTCGCTCATCATCATCGTCGTGTCGGGCCTCTTCGTGGGGATGGTGCTGGGGCTGCAGGGCTACGAGACCCTGCAGAAGTACGGGGCCACGGAGTCGATCGGCGTCCTCGTCGCGCTCTCGCTCGTGCGCGAGCTGGGGCCGGTGGTCTCGGCGCTGCTCTTCGCGAGCCGCGCGGGCTCCGCGATCACCGCCGAGATCGGCCTCATGAAGGCCACGGAGCAGCTCACCGCCATGGACATGATGGCCGTCTCCCCGATGGCGCGCGTCATCGCGCCGCGCTTCTGGGCGGGGGTGATCTCGATGCCGATGCTCGCCGCGCTCTTCTCGGCGATGGGGGTGTTCGGCGGCTACCTCGTCGGGGTCGTGCTGGTCGGCGTGGACAACGGCGCCTTCTGGTCGCAAATGCAGGCGGCGGTGGACTTCCGGTATGATGTGATGAACGGCGTCGTGAAGAGTTTCGTGTTCGGGATCGCCGTGACGGTCATCGCGACTTTCGAGGGTTTCGACGCCCCGCCAACCGCCGAGGGCGTATCGGGCGCGACGACGCGGACCGTGGTGAGTTCGGCGCTCACCATCCTCGCCCTGGACCTGGTGCTTACCGCCTTCATGCTGCGCGGCAATCACTGACGGGCACCCCGGAATTGCACGGACACCATGGATAGAACGACGATCGATCTCTGGTTCGGCGCCTTCGTGCTGGCGGGCTTCTCCGCCCTTCTCGTGCTCGCCCTCAAGGTCGGGAACCTGGGCGCCGACAATGCCCGGACCACCTACCGCGTCGAGGCGCGCTTCGACAACATCGGCGGCCTCAAGGTGAGGGCGCCGGTGCGCAGCTCCGGCGTGCTGGTGGGCCGCGTGGCCGACATCCGCTTCGACAACGAGCGATTCCAGGCGTCGGTCACCCTCGCCCTGGACACGCGCTACGCCTTCCCGAAGGACACCAGCGCCTCCGTGCTCACCTCCGGCCTCCTCGGCGAGTCCTACGTGGGCCTGGACGCGGGCGGCGACGACAAGAAGCTCGCCGAAGGCGACCGCATCACGATCACGCAGTCGGCCGTGGTGCTCGAGCGCCTCATCGGCCAGTTCCTCTTCAACAAGGCCCAGGAGGACGGGGCGAAGAAGTAGCGGCCGGGAACCCCCGGCGCCGCGCGCGCTCCAACCGAAGGTCACGTCCCCGACAGGTCCGTTCCATGACACGAATCATCGCCGCCATCGCCGCCGCATCCCTCGCGCTCGCCGCCGGCGCGCCCGCCCTCGCCCAGGAGACCGCCCCCGACGCGCTCGTCCGCAGCTCGATCGACGAGGTCATCGGCGTCATCAGGGCGGACAAGGAGCTGCAGAACGGCAACCCGAGGAAGCTGCACGCCCTCATCGAGGAGAAGGTGCTGCCGCACTTCGACTTCGCGCGGATGACGCGCCTCGCCGTCGGCCGCAACTGGTCGCAGGCCTCGGATGCGCAGAAGGAGGCCCTCACCCGCGAGTTCCAGACGCTCCTGGTCCGCACCTACTCGACTTCGCTCTCGCAGTACCGCGACCAGAAGATCGACGTGAAGCCGGCCAAGGTGGCGGCGGGCGACAAGGACACGGTCGTGAGGACGGTCGTGATCCAGGGCGGCGGCGGGCCGGCGATTCCCATCGACTACGGCATGGAGCGCACCGACAAGGGCTGGAAGGTCTACGACGTGGTGGTCGACGGCGTTTCGCTCGTGACCACCTACCGCGGTTCCTTCAGCGAGCAGATCCAGAAGGGCGGCGTGGACGGCCTCGTGAAGACGCTGGCCGACCGCAACCGCTCTTCCGAGGCGCCCAGGGCGCCGGTGAAGGTCGACCTCAAGAAGTGAGCGGCGACCCGAGCTCCGAGGTGCTGGCCCTGCAGGGGGCGCTCTCCTTCGAGACGCTGCCGAAGGTGCTCGCCGACAGCCGCGCCTACAGCGAGCGCCCCGACCTGCCCGAGCGCCTCACCATCGACTTCGCGGGGATCACCGCGGTCGATTCCTCCGCGGTGGCGCTGCTCCTGGAGTGGCGCCGCGAGGCCGCCCGCCGGGGCAAGGGGCTCAACTTCGTGAACCTGCCGGCCAACCTCCTCGCGCTGGCCGAGCTCTACGGCGTCACCGGGCTCATCCAACCCTGCCGGGGATAGGCGTGTCCACGGCCGCGGTGGAGGTGCGCGAGGCCAGCAAGCGCTTCGGTTCCGTGCGGGCCCTCGACGGGGTCTCGCTCACCGTGGAGCAGGGGGAGTTCTTCGCCCTCCTGGGCCCCAACGGCGCGGGCAAGACGACGCTCATCTCGGCCCTGGGCGGGCTGGTGCGCCCCGACTCCGGGCACCTTCGCGTGCTGGGCCGGGACGTCGCGGGGGAGTACCGCGAGGCGCGCCGGCTCCTTGGCATCGTCCCGCAGGAGATCGTCTTCGACCCCTTCTTCAGCGTGCGCGAGACGCTCGAGCTGCAGTCGGGCTACTTCGGCCTGCGCGACAACGGCGCCTGGATCGGCGAGCTGCTCGAGCGGCTGGCGCTAGGCCCGAAGGCCGACGCCAACATGCGCTCGCTGTCGGGGGGAATGAAGCGGCGCGTGATGGTGGCCCAGGCGCTCGTGCACCGCCCGCCCGTGATCGTCCTCGACGAGCCGACGGCCGGCGTCGACGTGGAGCTTCGCCAGACGCTGTGGCAGTTCGTGAGGGAGCTCAACGCCGCGGGGCACACGATCGTGCTCACGACGCACTACCTGGAGGAGGCGCAGCACCTCTGCTCCCGAATCGCCATGATGAAGGCGGGCAGGATCGTCGCCCTCGACTCCACGCAGCGCCTGCTGCACGCGTTCTCCGAGCGCGTGCTGCGCGTGAAGCTCGACGGGTGCGAGCTGCCCCCGTCGCTCGCCGCGGGCGCCACGCGGGACGCCGCCGGGTGGAACCGCATCCCCGTGGAGAGCGCCGCGCAGGTCGAGAGCGCCCTCGCGCGGCTTCGCGAGTCGGGCGCGCGCGTCGCGCACCTCGAGGTGGCCGAACCCGAGCTGGAGGAGGTCTTCGTGAAGATCATGGCGCGCGGCGAGGCGCCGACGGAGACGGCCGGATGACCCTCGGCTTCCGCGCCCTGTTCCGCAAGGAGGTGCTGCGCTTCTGGAAGGTGAGCTTCCAGACGGTCGCCGCCCCCGTGCTCTCCGCGATCCTCTACCTGGTGATCTTCTCGCACGCGCTCTCGGCGCACGTGGAGGCCTATCCGGGCGTGGGCTACGCGCAGTTCCTCGTGCCCGGCCTCGCGATGATGTCCATGCTCCAGAACGCGTTCGCGAACGCCTCGTCTTCGCTCATCCAGTCGAAGATCACGGGCAACGTGGTGTTCATCCTCCTGGCGCCGCTCACGCCGGGCGACCTCTTCGCGGCGTACCTCCTGGCGGCGATCGTCCGCGCGGTGGTCGTGGGCGCGGGCGTCTTCCTCGCCGTGGCATGGCTCGTTCCGCTGCCGCTGCCCAACCCGCTGTGGCTCGCCGCGTTCGCCTTCACCGGGGCGGGGATCCTGGCGGCGCTCGGGATCGTCGCCGGCATCTGGGCGGAGAAGTTCGACCAGCTGGCCGCCTTCCAGAATTTCCTCGTGATGCCGCTCACCTTCCTCGCGGGGGTGTTCTACTCCGTCGAGTCGCTGCCGCCCCTCTGGCAGGCGGTGTCGCACCTGAACCCGTTCTTCTACGCGATCGACGGCTTCCGCTATGCCTTCTTCGGGCGCTCCGACGTCCCGCCGTGGGCCAGCCTCGCGATTGCGAGCGCCACGTTCTGTGCCCTATCATGGACGACCCTGCGCCTGCTGCGCTCCGGTTACAAGCTGAGGCATTGAGGCCGCCATGGCCGACAGGATATCCATCGAGGAAGCGATCCGCGCCGCCATCGAGTGCTCGCACGTCGAGGTGCGCGGCGACGACGGCGTCCATTTCGAGGCCCTCATCGTGAGCCCGGGCTTCGCGGGGCTCGCGCGGGTGCGCCGGCACCAGATGGTCTACGCCGCCCTGGGCGACCGCATGCGCGAGGAGATCCACGCGCTCTCGATGCACACGCTGTCCCCCGAAGAGTGGGCCGCGCGCTGAAACCGACCCCGGGGCCGGACCTCCCGGCCCCCTAGACGATCCATGCAGAAGCTCTCGATACAAGGCGGCGTCGCCCTTTCCGGCGAGATCCGCGTCTCCGGCGCCAAGAACGCCGCGCTCCCGATCCTCGCGGCGGCGCTGCTCGCCGGCTCCGACACGCGCGTGGCGAACCTTCCGCGCCTCAACGACGTGGAGACGATGCTCGCCCTCCTCGAGCGGATGGGGGTGCGCGTCTCGCGCGACGAGGGCGGCGCGACGCTCGACGCGGGCCGCATCACCGAGCCTTTCGCGCCCTACGAGCTCGTGAAGACGATGCGCGCCTCCATCCTCGCGCTGGGGCCGCTCGTGGCCCGGTTCGGCGAGGCGCGGGTGTCGCTCCCCGGCGGGTGCGCGATCGGCGAGCGGCCCGTCGACCTGCACCTGAAGGGCCTCGAGGCAATGGGCGCCCGGGTCGGCATCGAGGCGGGCTACATCCACGCGACGGCCTCGCGGCTTCGCGGCGCGAGGATCTTCATGGACACCGTCACCGTCACCGGGACGGAGAACCTCATGATGGCCGCCTGCCTGGCGAAGGGCGAGACGGTGCTCGAGAACGCCGCGCGCGAGCCCGAGGTCGTCGACCTCGCCCAGTGCCTGATCGCGATGGGGGCGCGCATCCGGGGCCACGGCACCGACGTGATCGTCGTGGAGGGCGTGGACGGCCTGCGCGGGGTCGAGTACTCCGTGATGCCGGACCGCATCGAGGCGGGCACCTTCCTCGCGGCGGCGGCCGCCACGCGGGGGAGCGTGACCCTTACCCACGCCCCGGCCGGGGCGCTGGAAGCGGTGGTGGAGAAGCTTCGCGAGGCCGGGGCGGTGGTCGAGTGCACGGCCGACGCGATCAGGCTGCGCATGGCCGGCCGGCCGCGCTCGGTGAGCGTGCGCACGGCCCCGTACCCCGCGTTCCCCACCGACATGCAGGCCCAGTTTCTCGCCCTCAACACCATCGCGGCGGGCACGGCGCTGGTCACCGAGACGATCTTCGAGAACCGCTTCATGCACGTGCAGGAGCTGCGCCGGCTGGGCGCCAGGATCGACATCGAGGGCAACACGGCCGTGGTCCACGGGGTCGAGAGGCTCACCGGCGCCACCGTCATGGCGACCGACCTGCGCGCCTCGGCGAGCCTCGTGGTCGCCGGGCTCGTCGCCGACGGCGAGACGGTGGTCGACCGCATCTACCATCTCGACCGCGGCTACGAGCGGCTGGAGGAGAAGCTCTCCCGGCTCGGCGCGCGCATCCGCCGCGTCAACTGAAGGCTCCCATGATCACCATCGCGCTTTCCAAGGGCCGCATCTACGAGGAGACGAAGCCGCTCCTCGAGGCGGCCGGCATCGTTCCTTCCGAGGACCCGGAGGTCTCCCGCAAGCTCATCCTGCCGACGGGCGACCCCGGCGTGCGCGTGATCATCGTGCGCGCCTCCGACGTGCCGACCTACGTGCAGTACGGCGCGGCCGACCTCGGCGTGGCGGGCCGCGACCTCCTGATCGAGCACGGCGGGCGCGGGCTGTACCAGCCCCTCGACCTCGGCATCGCGCGCTGCCGCATGATGGTGGCGGTGCCGGAGGACTTCGACTACCCGGCGGCGGTGCGCAAGGGGGCGCGCCTGCGGGTGGCGACGAAGTACATCCAGACGGCGCGCGAGCACTTCGCCGCCAAGGGGGTGCACGTGGACCTCATCAAGCTCTACGGGTCGATGGAGCTGGCGCCCCTGGTCGGGCTCGCCGACGCGATCGTCGACCTCGTGGACACCGGCAGCACGCTGCGCGCCAACCGCCTCAAGGCCGTGGAGGAGATCCTCGCCGTCTCCAGCCGGTTGATCGTGAACCCCGCCTCGATGAAGGTGAAGCGGTCGGCCGTCCTGCCCCTCATCGAGGCCTTCGAAAGGGCCTGCCGTGGCTGAGCCGCGCCGGCTTTCCAGCCGCGATCCGGGCTTCGACGGCCAGCTCGCGGCGCTGCTCGCCTTCGAGGGCGCGCAGGACGAGGCCGTCGAGCGTGCCGTGGCCGCGATCCTCGACGACGTGCGCCGCCGCGGGGACGATGCCCTGCTCGAGTACACCCGGCGGTTCGACCGCTGGTCGCCGGCCTCGGCCGCCGAAATCGAGGCAGGCGGGGCGGCCCTTCGCGAGGCGCTCTCCCGCATCGGCCGGGCGGAGCGTGAGGCGCTCTATAGCGCGGCGTCGCGCATCCGCGCCTTCCACGAGCACCAGCACCTGAAGGACTGGCGGGTCGAGGAGGCGGACGGCACGATGCTCGGGCAGCAGGTCACGCCGCTCGACCGCGTGGGCCTCTACGTCCCCGGCGGCAAGGCGGCCTATCCGTCCTCGGTGCTGATGAACGCGGTGGCGGCCAAGGTCGCCGGCGTCCCGGAACTCGTGATGGTGGTCCCGACGCCGGACGGCGTCGCGAACGACCACGTGCTGGCGGCCGCGGCGATCGCCGGCGTCGACCGCGTCTTCCGCGTCGGCGGCGCGCAGGCCGTGGGGGCCCTGGCCTTCGGCACGCCCACCGTCCCGGCCGTCGACAAGATCGTCGGGCCCGGCAACGCCTACGTGGCGGCGGCCAAGCGCCGCGTCTTCGGCCGCGTCGGCATCGACATGGTGGCGGGCCCCTCCGAGATCCTCGTGGTCGCCGACTCCACGGCCAATGCCGGCTGGGTCGCGATGGACCTCTTCTCCCAGGCCGAGCACGACGAGATCGCGCAGTCGATCCTCGTCACGCCGGATGCGGCGCTGGCCGACCGCGTCGTGGATGCCATGCGCAGGGCGCTGGAGGCGATGCCGCGGCGCGCGATCATCGAGGCCTCGCTGGCGAGCCGCGGCGCCGTCATCGTGGTGCGCGACCTGGACGAGGCCTGCGCGATCGCCAACCGCATCGCGCCGGAGCACCTGGAGCTCGCGGTCGCCGATCCCGACGCGCTGCTGCCGAAGATCCGCCACGCGGGCGCCATCTTCATGGGCCACTACTCCTCGGAGTCGCTCGGCGACTACTGCGCCGGGCCCAACCACGTACTTCCGACCTCGCGCACGGCGCGCTTCTCCTCGCCGCTCGGGGTCTACGACTTCCAGAAGCGCTCGAGCCTCATCCGCGTGGCGCGCGGCGCGGCGGTGCGCCTGGGCGCCACGGCCAGCACGCTCGCGCGCGTCGAGGGCCTCGAGGCGCACGCGCGTAGCGCCGAGCTGAGGGGCGAGGAGCCGAAGTGAAGCGCGCGGCCGACTGGGTCCGCGACGAGATCCGCGCGCTCTCCGCCTACCACGTCGCTCCCGCGGCCGGGCTGACCAAGCTCGACGCGATGGAGAACCCCTACCTCCTGCCGCCGGATCTCGCGCAGGAGCTGGGGCGCTACCTCGCCCGGGTGCCGATCAACCGCTATCCCGACCCGCAGGCTCCCGGCCTGAAGGCGGCGCTGCGCGAGGCGATGGCGATCCCCGCCGGGCTCGGGCTCGTCCTCGGCAACGGCTCGGACGAGATCCTGCAGATGATCGCGGTGGCGCTGGCGCGCCCCGGTTCCACGATGCTCGCGCTCGAGCCGTCGTTCGTGATGTACCGCATGAGCGCGATCACGGCGGGGATGGGCTACGCCGGGGTGTCGCTCGCGCCCGACTTCGCGATCGACCTGCCGGCCACGCTCTCGGCCATCGAGCGCCTGCGCCCGGCGCTCACCTGGGTCGCCTACCCCAACAACCCCACGGGCAACCTGTTCTCGAGGCAGTCCGTGCTGGCGATCGTCGCGGCCTCGCCGGGCCTCGTCGTCGTCGACGAGGCCTACTACGCGTTCTCCGGCGGCGCGTCCTTCCTCGACGAGGTCGGACGCCACCCCAACCTGGTCGTGGTTCGCACCGTCTCCAAGCTGGGGCTCGCCGGCCTGCGGCTGGGGCTCGCGGCGGGGCCGGCCGACTGGCTCGCGGAGTTCGACAAGGTGCGACTGCCCTACAACGTGAACGCCCTGTCCGCCGCTGCCGCCGAGTTCATCCTGGCGCGCCGCGGCGCGCTCGACGGGCAGACGCGCGCCATCGTGGCCGACCGCGCCCGGCTCGAGGCGGGCCTCGACGCCATCGCGGGGGTCCGGCGATTCCCCTCGGCGGCGAACTTCGTCCTCGTGCGCGTGCCCGACGCGCCGCGGGCGTTCGAGGGGCTCAAGGCGCGTGGTATATTGGTCCGCACACTCCACGGCTCCCATCCCCTGCTCGCCCACTGCCTCCGGCTCACGGTCGGTACCCCCGACGAGAACGCGAGACTTCTCGCTGCCCTTGCCCAGGCCATCGGCTGACATCATGCGCACCGCGGAAATCCAGCGAGACACCAAGGAAACCCAGGTCTACGTCTCCGTGAACCTCGACGGGACCGGGAAGGCGAGCCTCGCCTCCGGGGTCCCCTTCCTCGACCACATGCTCGACCAGATCGCCCGCCATGGAGCCGTCGACCTGACGGTGAAGGCGAAGGGCGACCTCGAGATCGACGCGCACCACACGGTCGAGGACATCGGGATCACGCTCGGCATGGCGGTGGCCAAGGCGCTTGGCGACAAGAGGGGCATCCGCCGCTACGGGCACGCCTACGTCCCGCTCGACGAAGCCCTCTCGCGGGCGGTGGTCGATTTCTCGGGCAGGCCGGGGCTCGAGTTCCACGTCTCGTTCACGCGCGCCCGCGTGGGCGAGTTCGACGTCGACCTCACGCGCGAGTTCTTCCAGGGCTTCGTGAACCACGCCCTCGCCACGGTCCACCTGGACAACCTGCGTGGCGACAACTCGCACCACCAGTGCGAGACGATCTTCAAGGCCTTCGCGCGCGCGCTGCGCGCGGCGGTGGAGCCGGACCCGCGCGCGGCCGGCGCCGTCCCGTCCACCAAGGGAACCCTCTAGGCGAGCGACCCGGGCCGGGGCAGCGTCCCCGGCATCCTCCATGGCACAGCGCATCGCGATCGTCGACTACGGCATGGGCAACCTCCGCTCGGTGGAGAAGGCCCTCGCGCATGTGGCGCCCTCGGCCACGGTCGCGATCACCTCGGACCCCGGCGCGATCCGTGCGGCCGACCGCGTGGTGTTCCCCGGGCAGGGCGCCATGCCGGACTGCATGAAGAGCCTGACGGAAAGCGGCCTCGGCGAGGCGGTGAGGCAGGCCGCGGCCGCGAAGCCCTTTCTCGGGCTGTGCATCGGCCTGCAGATGCTCTTCGAGAGGAGCGACGAGGGCGACACCCCCGGGCTCGGCATCCTTCCGGGCGAGGTGCTCGCCTTCGCGAGGGCCGCGCCCACGCGCGAGGCGGGGTTCAAGATCCCGCACATGGGCTGGAACGAGGCGTGGCAGGCGAGCCCCCACGCCCTGTGGCGGGGCATCGCCGACGGCGCCCGCTTCTATTTCGTGCACAGCTACTACTGCGCGCCCCGGGACCCGGGGCTCACGGCGGCCGTCTCGCGCTACCCGCATGCCTTTACCTCGGCCATCGCGCGGGATAACATCTTCGCGACGCAATTCCATCCCGAGAAAAGCAGCGCCGCGGGGCTCACGCTACTCGAGAATTTCGTTTCCTGGACCCCGTGAGGATCCGGCTCCGACCGTTCCCATGCTGATCATTCCCGCGATCGACCTCAAGGATGGCCGCTGCGTGCGCCTGGAGCAGGGCGACATGGCGACCGCGACCGTCTTCTCCGACGACCCCGGCAAGACCGCCAGGCACTGGGCGGGGCTCGGGGCGCGACGCCTCCACGTCGTCGACCTGAACGGCGCCTTCGCCGGCAAGCCGGTCAACGAGTCGGCGATCAAGTCGATCCTCTCGGCCGTGGACGCCGACATCCCGGTGCAGGTGGGCGGAGGCATCCGCGACCTCGACACGATCGAGCGCTACCTCGACGACGGCGTGTCCTACGTGATCATCGGCACCGCGGCGGTGAAGAACCCGGGGTTCCTGCACGAGGCGTGCGACGCCTTCCCCGGGCACATCATGGTCGGGCTGGACGCGAAGGACGGCAGGGTCGCCACCGACGGCTGGTCCAAGCTCACCGGGCACGACGTGGTGGACCTCGCGAAGCGCTTCCAGGACTACGGCGTCGAGACCGTCATCCACACCGACATCGGCCGCGACGGCATGCTGAAGGGCGTGAACATCGAGGCCACCGTGAAGCTCGCCCAGGCGCTCACCATCCCCGTCATCGCGAGCGGCGGCCTCACGAACCTCGAGGACGTGAAGCGCCTTTGCGCCGTGGAATCGGAGGGGATCGTCGGCGCCATCACGGGCCGCGCCATCTACGAGGGGCACATCGACTTCGCGGCGGCGCAGAAGCTGGCCGACGGCGAAGCCTGACCGGCCCGCGCCGTCCCGAACCCGCGCGACCATGGGCCTCGCCAAGCGCATCATTCCCTGCCTGGACGTGCACGCCGGCCGCGTGGTGAAGGGCGTGAACTTCGTGAGCCTGCGCGACGCGGGCGACCCCGTGGAGGTGGCCCGCCGGTACGACGAGGCGGGCGCCGACGAGCTCGCGTTCCTCGACATCACGGCCTCGAGCGACGCCCGCGACACCATCGTCCCGGTCATCGAGCGCGTCGCCGAGCAGGTGTTCATCCCTCTCACGGTCGGCGGCGGCGTCCGCAAGGTGGAGGACGTGAGGAAGCTCCTGAACGCCGGCGCGGACAAGGTGAGCATCAACACCGCCGCCGTGGAGAACCCCTCGCTCGTGGAGGAATCCGCCAGGCGCTTCGGCTCGCAGGCGATCGTGGTCGCGGTGGACGCGAAGGCGCGGGCCTCGGGTGGGTGGGAGGTCTACACCCACGGGGGGCGCAAGCCCACGGGGCTCGACGCGGTCGCCTGGGCGGCCCGAATGGCGGCACTCGGCGCCGGCGAGATCCTCCTCACGAGCATGGACCGCGACGGCACCAAGTCGGGGTTCGACCTCGAGCTCACGCGCGCCGTCGCGCAGGCGGTGCCCGTGCCGGTCATCGCGAGCGGCGGGGTCGGGACGCTGGAACACCTGGCCCAGGGGGTGGAGCTGGGCGGCGCGGACGCGGTGCTCGCGGCCTCGGTCTTCCACTACGGCGAGTTCTCCGTGGGCGAGGCCAAGCGGTTCATGTCCGCCCGCGGCATCGAGATGCGGATCTAGACCGGCATGGAATACCTCGACGCCATCGCCTGGAATGCCGACGGGCTCGTGCCCGCGGTGGCGCAGGACGCCGCCACGGGGGAGGTGCTCATGCTCGCGTGGATGAACCGCGAGTCGCTCGCGAGGACCGTCGCCACGGGCGAGGCCGTCTACTGGTCGCGCTCGCGGCGGTCGCTTTGGCGCAAGGGGGAGACATCCGGCCACCTGCAGAAGGTGGTGGAGATCCGCCTGGACTGCGACTCGGACGCGATCCTGCTGCGCGTCGAGCAGGCGGGCGGCATCGCCTGCCACACTGGCCGGAGGCGCTGCTTCTTCAACCTGCTGGACGCGTCGGGGGGGCGGCCGGGCTGGCGCGCCACCGACCCCGTGCTTTCCGACCTGGGAACCTTTCGCGATGGCGGCTGACCGAGACATCCTGGAGCGGCTGGAGGCCGCGATCGCGTCGCGCCGCGGCGCCGACCCCTCGACGTCCTACGTGGCGAAGCTGAACGCGAAGGGGCTCGACGCGATCCTCAAGAAGATCGGCGAGGAGGCCACCGAGGCCGTCATCGCCGCAAAGGCGGGCGACCGGGCCGGGACCGTGCACGAGACGGCCGACCTGTGGTTCCACTGCCTGGTCCTGCTGGAGCGCGCGGGAATCCCGGTGGCGGAGGTCCTGGCGGAGCTCGAGCGCCGCGAGGGCCGCTCGGGCATCGAGGAAAAGGCATCGAGAAAGGAAAGCCGATGAAGAAGGACGACTGCATCTTCTGCAAGATCGCCGCCGGGGAGATCCCGTCGAGGAAGGTCTACGAGGACGACGAGATCCTCGCCTTCCACGACATCCAGCCCGTCGCCCCCGTGCACTTCATGATCATCCCGAAGGCGCACGTCGCGTCGCTCGCCGACTGCGGGCCGGAGCACGCGCCCGTCCTCGGGCGGATGATGGCGATGGCCGGGCGGCTGGCCCGGGAGCAGGGGGCCACGGACGGCTTCCGCACCATCGTGAACACGGGAAGGGTGGGGCGGCAGGACGTGTATCATCTGCATGTGCACATCATCGGCGGCCCCGATCGCCTGCCCGGCATGATCGCGGCGAGGTAGCGGAGCCGTTCAAGGAGTCTTTCCATGGGTACTTTCAGCATCTGGCACTGGCTCATCGTGCTCGTCATCGTGCTGCTCGTCTTCGGGACGAAGAAGCTTCGCAACATCGGCTCCGACCTCGGTGGTGCCGTTCGCGGCTTCAAGGAAGGCATGAAGGGCGAGGACGAGAAGAAGCCGGCCGGGGAGATCTCCGCCACGGGCGCGACGCTCGAAGGCGAGATCAAGGACAAGCAGAAGACCTGACCGCCCGGGCGGCGCCTACCGCGCCGCCGAGCGCAGCCATGTTCGATATCGCATTCTCCGAGCTCCTCGTGATCGGGGTGGTGGCGCTCGTCGTCATCGGCCCCGAACGGCTGCCCAAGGTCGCGCGCACGCTGGGCATCCTGTTCGGCCGCCTGCAGCGCTACGTCTCGCAGGTCAAGTCGGACATCAACCGCGAGATGGAGCTTTCGGAGCTCTCGAAGGTGAAGAGCGAGTTCGAGGGCGCCGCGCGCGAGTTCCAGCGCGACATCGAGACGAAGGTGAACGACGCGCAGCGCGACATCCGGGAGGTGGAGGCCGAGATCGACCGCCAGCTTCGGCCCGGGGACGAGCCCTCCGGCACGCCGCCCGCGCCGTCCACCGACGGCGGCGCGGCCGCCCCACCCGGGCCGCTGCCCGCCGCCCCGGCTTCGCCGCAGCTCGAGCTCGCCATCGACGAGCCGGCGGGCCGGAAACCCGGCGCCCCATGAGCGAGGAAGCCCAGGAATCCTTCCTTTCGCACCTCATCGAGTTGCGCGACAGGCTCGTGCGCTCGCTGGTCGCGGTCGGCCTCATGTTCCTGCCGGCGTTCTTCTACGCCGCCGAGCTCTACGACCTGCTCGCGGCCCCGATGATGCGCACGCTTCCCGAGGGCTCGAAGATGATCGCCACGGGCGTCATCACGCCGTTCTTCATCCCGATGAAGATCGCGCTCATGGTGGCCTTCCTGGCCGCGCTTCCCTACCTCCTCTACCAGGCTTGGGCCTTCGTCGCGCCGGGGCTCTACGCGCACGAGAAGAGGCTCGTGCTGCCGCTCGTGATCTCGAGCACCCTCCTGTTCTTCCTGGGCATGGCGTTCTGCTACTTCTTCGTCTTCGGGACCGTCTTCAAGTTCATCGCGACCTTCGCGCCGAAGTCGATCTCGGTGGCCCCGGACATCGAGGCCTACTTCAACTTCGTGCTGGGGATGTTCATCGCCTTCGGCCTCACCTTCGAGGTTCCCGTCGTGGTGGTGGTCCTCGTGATGACGGGCATCATCACGGTCGAGAAGCTGCGCGAGATCCGCTCCTTCGTGATCGTGGGCGCCTTCGTCGTGGCCGCGGTCGTCACGCCGCCCGACGTGGTGTCCCAGCTCCTGCTCGCGATCCCGCTTTGCCTGCTCTACGAGGTGGGGATCTTCGTCGCGCAGTTCGTGGGCAGGCGAAAGCCGGCCGGCGACGCCGACAGCGGCGCCCAGGCCTAGCGGGGCTACTCCTCCTCGGCGACGCGGGGCTTGCGGCGGCCGACCGTCACCGACAGCGCCACTTCCTGGTTGCGGCGGTTCACCTTCACCGGCACCGTCCGGCCGGGCGGGAGATCCGCGATCGCGTTCAGCGTGGCCGTCAGGTCCTGGACGGGCTTGTCACTCACGGCGACGATCACGTCGCCCAGCCGGATGCCCGCCCGCTCCGCCGGGCTCCCGCGCTCGATGCCGCCAACGATTGCGCCGCGCGTGCCGGCCAGCCCCAGCGACTCGGCGAGCTCTGGCGTGATGTTGGCCACCTCCACGCCGAACCAGCCGCGCGTGACGGAGCCGGTCTCGATGATCTGCTCCATGACCTTCTTGGCGAGGCCCACGGGAATCGCGAAGCCGATGCCCTGGTAGCCCCCCGAGCGGGAGTAGATCAGGGTGTTGATGCCGACGAGGCTCCCGTTGGTGTCCACGAGGGCGCCGCCGGAGTTGCCGGGGTTGATGGCGGCGTCGGTCTGGATGAAGCTCCCGAAGGGGTTCGCATTCCCGATCTCGCGCCCGACGGCGCTCACGATGCCCATCGTCACCGTCTGGCCGACGCTGAATGGATCGCCGATCGCGAGCACCACGTCGCCCACGCGAAGCTGGTCCGACTGGCCGAAGGTGATCGGCGTGAGCCCCGTCGCCGAGATGCGGATGACGGCGAGGTCCGTCTCGGGGTCCGACCCCACGATGCGTCCGCGGACCGTGCGGCCGTCGTTCAGCGTGACCTGGATCTCCGTCACCCCCTCGACCACGTGGGAGTTGGTGAGGATGAACCCCTCCCGGCTCACGATGACGCCGGAGCCGAGCGACAGCTGCGTCTCGGGCGCGTTGAAGCGCTCCCCGAAGAAGCGCCGCAGCACCGGGTCGTCCAGCATGGGGCTGCGCTGGCGCACCTGCTTGGTGGCGGAGACGTTGACGACCGAGCCGACGGCTTTCCGGGCCGCCTCGCTGAACGAGACCGCGAGCCGCCCCGCGGCGGGGCCGGCGACCTGCACGGCCGCCGCGGGCGCCGCCGATTCCCGGATCTCGACGACGCTGTTCGACCGCCAGGCGAGCCAGTCGGGCTTCACCAGGCTCACGACGAACAGGGCCCCGAGCGTGGCCGTGACGACCTGCGCGAAGACGAGCCAGAGCCGGCGCAGCAACCCCTATTTCCTCAGGCTGTCGCGGATCTCTCGCAGGAGCTGTACGTCCTCGGGGGTCGCGGGGGCGGGGGGCGGGGGCTCCTCGCGCTTCAACCGGTTGATCTGCTTCACCATCAGGAAAATGATGAAGGCGAGGATGGCGAAGTTGAGGGCGACCGTGACGAAGTTGCCCCAGGCGAGGACGGGGATTCCGGCCTTGCGGACGGCCTCCAGCGTCTGGGGCACGCCTGGCGGGATGTCCTTGAGCGCGATGAAGAGGTTGGAGAAATCCAGGTTTCCCAGGGCACGGCCGACCACCGGCATGACCACGTCGTTGACCGCGGAGTCGACGATCTTGCCGAAGGCGGCCCCGATGATCACGCCGACGGCGAGGTCCATCACGTTGCCCTTGAGCGCGAACTGCTTGAATTCCGACGAGAAACTCATGATTGCTCCCCTGCGGGCCGGGAGCGGCCCAAGTCCGAATCTACGAGGGGGACGGGGGAGCGTCAACCCTCGGAGCGGGGGCGTGGGGCTGTAAGTCCCTGCGTGTAATCGGTTAAAATGGCGAGTCACCCTTTCCTACCCCCCCTCGAAGCCACCTCCCGCAATGACTGCCATCGTCCTAGACCAAGTCGACGAGAAGAAGCGGCGCTTCCTCATCGTCGCCACCTCCGCAGCTGGCGCCGTCGCTGCCGGGGGCGTCGCCGTTCCGTTCCTCGGCAGCTGGTTCCCGAGCGCCCGCGCGCTGGCGGCCGGCGCCCCCGTCGAGGCGGACGTCTCCAAGATCGAGCCGGGGCAGCAGATCACGATCGAGTGGCGCGGAAAGCCGGTCTGGGTCCTGCGCCGCACGCCGGAGATGCTCGCCCAGCTGGAAAAGAACGACGCGATCCTCGCCGACCCGAAGTCCGCTTCCGCGAAGCAGCCCGATTACGTGAAGGGCGCGGCCCGGTCCATCAAGCCCGAGATCTTCGTGGCCGTGGGCGTGTGCACCCACCTCGGCTGCTCGCCGACGCTCAAGAAGGAAGTGGGCGCGGCCTCCGACATGGGCGCCGACTGGCCCGGCGGGTACTACTGCCCGTGCCACAACTCGCGATTCGACCTGGCGGCCCGCGTGTTCAAGGGCTCGCCCGCCCCCACCAACCTCGAGATCCCGCCCCACCGCTACCTGAGCGACGCGCGGATCGTCGTGGGCGAAGACCAGAAGGCTTGACCATGGCCGCCACGAACAAGCCCCCCGTCACCGGCGCCGGCCCCTTCAACGGCGTCCTCACGTGGTTCGACCAGCGCTTCCCGCTGATGGTGCTGTGGAAGAGCCAGCTCTCCGAGTACTACGCGCCGAAGAACTTCAACTCCTGGTACTTCTACGGGTCGCTCGCGCTCATGGTGCTCGTGATCCAGATCGTCTCCGGGATCTTCCTCACGATGAACTACAAGCCGAGCGCGGAGCACGCCTTCGCTTCGGTCGAGTACATCATGCGGGACGTGCCGGGCGGCTGGATCATCCGCTACATCCACTCGACGGGCGCCTCGGCGTTCTTCATCGTGGTCTACCTGCACATGGCCCGCGGGCTCATGTACGGCTCCTACCGCAAGCCCCGGGAGCTCACGTGGATCTTCGGCGTGCTGATCTACCTGTGCCTCATGGCCGAGGCGTTCTTCGGGTACCTGCTCCCGTGGGGGCAGATGTCCTACTGGGGCGCGCAGGTGATCATCAATCTCTTCGCCACCATCCCGATCATCGGCGAGGACCTGTCGGTCTGGATCCGCGGCGACTACAACGTCTCGGACGCCACGCTGAACCGGTTCTTCGCGCTGCACGTGATCGCGATCCCGATGGCGCTGCTGGGGCTCGTGGCCGCGCACCTGATGGCGCTGCACGAGACCGGGTCCAACAACCCGGACGGCATCGAGATCAACGACAACCTCGACCCGAAGACGGGCACCCCGGTCGACGGCATCCCGTTCCACCCCTACTACACGGTCAAGGACCTGGTCGGCGTGGCCGTGTTCCTCATCGTCTTCTGCGCGGTCGTGTTCTTCTCGCCGGAGGTGGGCGGCTACTTCCTCGAGTACAACAACTTCCTCCCCGCCGATCCCCTCACGACGCCGGCCCACATCGCGCCGGTGTGGTACTTCACGCCGTTCTACGCGATGCTGCGGGCGATCCCGTCATTCTTCAACATGCAGGTGTGGGGCGTCATCGTGATGGGCGCGGCCGTGATGATCTTCTTCGCGCTGCCGTGGCTCGACCGCGGGCGGACGAAGTCGATCCGCTACCGCGGCCCGATCTACAAGGCGTTCTTCGCCGTGTTCATCGTGAGCTTCCTGATCCTCGGCTACCTCGGCGTCGAGCCCACCAACGTGTGGGGCGAGTTCCCGAAGGGCACGCCCATGGTCGGGGGCGACTACATCGCCACCTGGGTGGCGCGCATCCTCACCGTCGTCTATTTCGCCTTCTTCCTGCTGATGCCGTGGTACACGGCGAGGGACAAGGAAAAACCGGTGCCCCAGAGGCTCACCTGACCATGAAAAAGCTACTTGCCATCCTCCTGGCGGTCCCGGGCATCGCGCTCGCGTCGAGCGGCGGCGCGGCGCTCGAGCACGCCACCGTGAACCTGCACGACAAGATGTCGCTCCAGCGCGGGGCGCAGATCTTCGTGAACCACTGCCTGAACTGCCACGCGGCCTCCGCGATGCGCTACTCGAAGCTCACCGAGCTGGGGCTCACCGAGCAGCAAGTCCGCGAGAACCTGATGCTCGCCACCGACAAGGTGGGCGACCCCATGACCACGACGCTGGACCCGAGGGACGGCAAGGCGTGGTTCGGCGTGAACCCGCCGGACCTCTCCCTGGTCGCCCGCGCCCGCGGCGCCGACTGGCTCTACACCTACCTGCGCGGCTTCTACCGCGACCCGACCGCCAAGTCCGGCTGGAACAACACCGCCTTCCCGAACGTGGGCATGCCCCACGTGCTGTGGGAGTACCAGGGCAGCCAGGTTCTGCACGCCTCGGACAAGGGCCCGGCGAAGCTCGTCCTCGAGTCCCCGGGCAAGCTCTCGCCCGCGGAGTACGACAAGTACGCGGGCGACCTCGTGAACTACCTCGTGTACATGGGGGAGCCGGCGCGCGCCAAGCGGGTGCAGATCGGCATCGTGGTCATGTTCTTCCTGGCGGTGTTCTTCGTGATCACCGTCCTGCTGAAGAAGGAGTACTGGAAGGACGTCCGGTAGCAGGGGCGCGACGGGAATTCGCCCGGTGCGGCCCGCGAGGGCGCATCGGGCTTGTCGCTTCATGGGGTGCGGGCGCCGGCCCGCCCCGGGGCGAGGCTAAACCACAAGAGGTGAACAAGGCATGATGACGCTCTATTCGGGGATCACCGATCCGTTCAGCCACCGCTGCCGGATCGTCCTGTACGAGAAGGGGATGGACTTCGAGATCATCGACGTGGACCTCATGAACAAGCCCGAGGACCTCGCGGTGATGAACCCCTACAACACGACGCCCGTCCTCGTCGAGCGCGACCTCGTCCTCTACGAGTCGAACATCATCAACGAGTACATCGACGAGCGCTTTCCCCATCCGCAGCTCATGCCGGCCGACCCCGTCATGCGCGCTCGGGCGCGGCTCTTCCTGTTCCGCTTCGAGCAGGAGCTCTTCACGCACGTGAAGGCGCTCGAGTCCGGGCCCGCCAAGGGCCACGAGAAGGCGCGGCTCTACATCCGCGAGAACCTGATCCAGATCGCGCCCATCTTCGTGAAGCAGAAGTTCATGCTGGGCGAGGAGTTCTCGATGCTCGACGTGGCCATCGCCCCGCTCCTGTGGCGCCTCGACCACTACCAGGTGCAGCTCAACAAGCAGTCGGCGCCGCTGCTCAAGTACGCCGAGCGGCTGTTCACCCGGCAGGCCTTCATCGACTCGATGACCGCTTCCGAGAAGGCGATGCGCCGCTAGGCAGGCGCCGCGATGGCCGAGGTCTCCACCAAGCCGTACTTCATCCGCGCCATCTACGAGTGGTGCTCGGACTGCGGGTTCACGCCTTACCTGAGCGTCCGCGTCGACGAGCGCACGCGGGTGCCGGCGGAGTACGTGAAGAACGGGGAGATCGTGCTCAACGTGAGCCTGAACGCCACCCGCAACCTCACCATCAACAACGAGCTGGTGCAGTTCTCCGCCCGTTTCAACGGGGTCTCCCGCGAGGTGACGGTCCCGGTGGACCGGGTCCAGGGCATCTTCGCGCGCGAAAACGGCCAAGGGGCCTTCTTCACGGTCGAGTCCCCGGCGACAACCCCCGCCGATCCCGCTGCCCCGTCCCTGGGCGCGGATTCCGAGCCTCCCAAGCCGCCCTCCACCGGAAAGGCAAAGCTGAAGCTTGTTAAGTGAGCGCTCGCTACGCCGGCATAGCTCAGCTGGTAGAGCAACCGCCTTGTAAGCGGTAGGTCCCCTGTTCGACTCAGGGTGCCGGCACCCTCCCCGTAGGCGCCCCGCAATCGCGCCCGGCGCCACGAATACCTTGTTTTGTTTGACCTTACTCCGCGAAAGCCGGATAATTGAGAGTTTCCCGGAGGGGTGCCCGAGTGGTTAAAGGGGGCAGACTGTAAATCTGTTGGCCTTGCGCCTACGTTGGTTCGAATCCAACCTCCTCCACCACGGTTTTCGAGCGGCTCCCCGAGGGGCCGCTGCAGGTCGAAGGGTCGCCGGAGCGCGGGTGTAGCTCAATGGTAGAGCAGAAGCCTTCCAAGCTTACGACGAGGGTTCGATTCCCTTCACCCGCTCCA
>JBBIJT010000043.1:0-25838 GCA_037445795.1 Betaproteobacteria bacterium
CCTGCCGACCACAATGCCCCGCCCGTCACCCAGACCCTGGCCCGCTATGTCGCCACGCATCCCTCGCGCGGCTGGAGCGACGCCGTGGACCACGAGGCGCACCGCACCTTCCTCAACTGGACGGGCTGCGCGGTGGGCGCGGCGCGCCACGAGGCGGCGCAGGCGGCGCTCGACGCGGCGGCCATGCTGCAGCCGGCGCCGCAGGCCAGCCTGCTCGGGCGGGCCGAGAAGGTCGACATGGCGAGCGCCGCGCTCGTGAACGGCATCAGCTCGCACACGTTCGACTTCGACGACACGCACCTCAAGACCATCATCCACCCGGCCGGCCCCGTCGCCTCGGCGCTCCTCGCTCTGGCGGAGGTGACGGGCGCCTCGGGACGGCAGGTGATCGACGCGCTGGTGCTCGGCATCGACGTCTCGTGCCGCCTGGGCAACGTCATGTACCCGGACCACTACGACCGCGGCTGGCACATCACCGGCTCCACCGGGACCCTGGGGGCCGCGGCGGGCTGCGCCCGGCTCCTGGGCCTCGACGAGGAAAAGACCGCCATGGCGCTCGGCATCGCGGCCTCGCAGCCGATCGGGATGCGCGAGCAGTTCGGCACCATGACGAAGCCCTTCCACCCGGGCGGCGCCGCCCGCGCGGGGCTGCTGTCGGCGCTGCTCGCGAAGCATGGGTTCACCGCGAGCCCGAAGGCCATCGAGGCCGCGCGCGGCTACGTCCAGGTCGTCTCCACCAAGTGCGACTGGAACGAGGTCACCGACGAGCTTGGCAGGCGCTTCGAGATCTCCTTCAACACCTACAAGCCCTTCGCCTGCGGCATCGTGATCCATCCTTCCATCGACGCCTGCGTGCAGCTCCGGGAGCGGGGCGTGCGGGCCGCGGACGTCGAGCGCATCGATCTCAGGGTCCATTCCCTGGTGCTGGAGCTCACCGGCAAGAAGGAGCCGCGGGACGGCCTGGAAGGCAAGTTCAGCGTCTACCACGGCTGCGCCGCCGGTCTCGTATTCGGCTGCGCGGGGGAGGGCGAGTACGACGACGCCATCGTGAACCGGGAGGACGTGGTGGCCCTTCGCCGCAAGGTGGTGGCCACGGTGGACGATTCCATCGACGAGGCCGCCGCGGAAGTGACTGCAATCCTCAAGGACGGCCGCCGCGAGCGCGTGTTCGTCGAGCACGCCATCGGCTCGCTCGAGCGGCCCATGACGGACGCCAACCTGGAGGCCAAGTTCCGGTTGCTGGCGGAACCCGTGATCGGGGCCGGGCGCGCGGGCCGGCTCATCGCCGCGTGCTGGGCGCTGGGATCGGCGCCGGACGTGGCCGCCATCGTCGGGGAGGCAAGGCCATGAGCGCGAGGAGCAAGATCGTCGTCCTCGACGACTACGAAGATTCGCTGCGCAAGACGGCGGACTGGGCGCCCGTGGAGGCACTCGCGGATGTCACGGTCCACACGGAGCGGCTCAAGGGTGACGCGCTGCTCGCGGCCGTGGCCGAGGCCGACGCAATCGTCGTGGTCCGGGACCGCACACCCTTCAAGGCGGACCTCCTGGCGAAGCTGCCGCGGCTAAAGCTCTTCATCTTCACCGGCCTTCGCAACACGCAGCTGGACCACGGGGTCCTCGCCTCGCGCGGCATCCCGGTCGCCAACACGCCCCATGGCTCGTCGAAGGGAGCGACGGCCGAGGTCGCCTGGGCGCTCATCCTCGCCGCGGCGAAGCGCCTCGAGGACTACCTGGGCCTCGTTCGCCGCGGGAAGTGGCGCGACGGCGGGCGGCTGCCGTGGGTGCTGGGTTGCGAGCGCCTCGGGCTCGTGGGCTACGGCGAAATCGGCCAGCTCGTCGGCAGGGTGGGCGCCGCCTTCGGCATGGAGGTGGTGACCTGGAGCCCGCACATGACGCCAGCGCGCGCGGCGGAGGGCGGCGCCAGGGCGGTGGAGCTGGACGAGCTGCTCGCGACCTCCAAGGTGGTGAGCCTGCATCTGGTGCCGGCGGAGGGCACGCGCAAGCTCATCAACGCCGAGCGCATGGCGCGCATGCGGCCGGATTCCATCCTCGCCAACACGGCGCGGTCGGCGCTCGTGGACATGGCGGCCCTCCCGGCGGCCCTGGATGCCGGCCGGCCCGCCATCGCCGCCCTGGACGTCTACGACGACGAGCCGCTCGCCGCGGGGCATCCGCTCTCGTCGCGGCGCGACGTGGTGCTCTCGCCGCACCTGGGATTCGTGAACGACCCCGTCTTCTCGCAGTACGGGCCCGCCGTCGTCGCGAACCTCCTCGCCTGGCTCCGCGGCGAACCCCTGCCCAATCTCCACACCCAGGGCTGAGCCGGCGTTTTTTCCCGCCGGAATTTGACCGGGTCAGTTGACCCGGTCTAGCGAGGGGGGCAGGCTGGACCTGCATCGCACGCCGGCGGCAAGCCAATGGGGGTTGCGGCCGCGCGTGCCGTGGAGAACGCCATGAACGACATCCGCTCCCTGCTCGGCGCCGAAGCCGAATCCCTCCTCTCGCACACCTGCAAGGGGATCCCGAAGCAAAGCCTCCACCTCCCCGGCCCGGACTTCGTGGACCGCGTGATGGGCATCACCGACCGCAAGCCCTCGGTGCTGAGGAGCCTCGCCGCTCTCTACGGCCACGGGCGCCTCGCCGGCACCGGGTACCTCTCGCTCCTACCCGTGGACCAGGGCATCGAGCACTCGGCGGGCGCGTCCTTCGCGCCCAATCCGGCGCTCTTCGATCCCGAGGGCATCGTGAAGCTCGCCATCGAGGGCGGCTGCAACGGTGTCGCCTCCACGCTCGGAGTGCTCGGGTCGGTCGCGCGGCGCTACGCGCACAGGATCCCGTTCGTGGTGAAGATCAACCACAACGAGTTCCTGTCGTATCCCAATACCTACGACCAGAGCCTCTTCGCGGGCGTCGAGCAGGCGTTCGACATGGGTGCGGTCGCCGTGGGCGCGACGGTGTACTTCGGCTCGCCGGAATCGCGACGCCAGATCTGGGAGATCTCGCAGTGCTTCCGCCGCGCGCACGAGCTGGGGATGGCGACCATCCTCTGGTGCTACCTGCGCAATTCCGCCTTCAAGAAGGACGGCGTCGACTACCACGTGGCGGCCGACCTCACCAGCCAGGCCAACCACCTGGGCGTCACGATCGAGGCGGACATCATCAAGCAGAAGATGGCCGAGGTGAACGGCGGGTTCGATGCGATCAAGTTCGCCAAGACCCACCCCAAGGTCTACTCGGAGCTCACCACGAGCCACCCCATCGACCTCGTGCGCTACCAGGTGGCGGGGTGCTACATGGGCCGCGCGGGCCTCATCAACTCCGGCGGCGAATCCAAGGGCGCCGGCGACCTCGCGCAAGCCGTGCGCACCGCGGTGATCAACAAGCGCGCGGGTGGCATGGGCCTCATTTCCGGCCGCAAGGCCTTCCAGAAGCCGACGGCCGAAGGCGTCGCGCTCCTCAATGCCATCCAGGACGTCTACCTCTCGAAGGACGTGACGATCGCCTGAATTGACCCGGTCAACGGACCGGGTCAACTAGTCGCGGAAGGCGAAGAGGAGGGCGTCGGCGGGGACGAGGTCGCCCTCGGCGTAGGCCACGCGCTCGATGACGCCGTCGCGCGGCGAGACGAGCGTGTGCTCCATCTTCATCGCCTCGAGGATCATGAGCGACTGGCCCTTCGCGACCGGGTCGCCTGCCTTCGCCAGGATCTTCACCACCCGCCCCGGCATGAGCGCGGTGAGGCGCGCGTCCGGCAGGAGGTCGGCCGGCTCGTAGTGGAAGGGGTCGACGAGTTCCAGCTCGTGGCGGCCCGCCGGCGTGGAGACGGAGAGACGGTCGCCGTGGCGGACCACGCGCGCGAAGTAGGTCTCGTCGTCCAGCGCGACCTGCAGGCGCTCGCCGTCGGCCGGGGCGAGCGTCACGCGGTGGCGGCGCCCGGCCACCTCGACCAGGGCGTGGTCGGAACCCATCTCGGCGCTCACGCGCACGCTCTCGCCATCGGCGCGGCGAAACTCCATGGCGCGCACCGCGGGCTGGTTGAGCCTCCATCCCCCCGCGTGGTCCCAGGGCGAATTCCCCGGCGCCGCCGTCCGCTCGTCCAGATGCACCCTCGCCGCCGCGGCGACCAGCGCCTCGAGAGGCACCTCGCCCGCGGGCGGCAGCAACTCGGCCCGGTGCGCCTCGATGAAGCCCGTGTCGGTGTCGCCCGCGAGCCAGGCCGGGTGGGCGACCAGCCGCTCGAGGAAGGCGAGGTTCGTGCGCACGCCCAGGATCTCGGTGCGGGCCAGCGCGTCCCGCAGCCGGCGGGCCGCCTCCTCGCGGTTGTCGCCCCAGGCGATGAGCTTCCCGACCATGGAATCGTAGAAGACGCTCACCGTGTCGCCCTCGCGGATGCCCGTGTCCAGCCGCACGTCGGGCGCCTCGGGCGGCGTCCTCAGCACTGCGATGCGCCCCGTCTCGGGCAGGAATCCGTTGGCGGGGTTCTCGGCGCAGAGCCGCACCTCGATCGCGTGCCCGCCGGTGAGGATCTCGTCCTGGCGAAGGGGAAGCTCCTCGCCCGCGGCCACGCGGAGCTGCCACTCCACGAGGTCCTCGCCGGTGATCATCTCCGTCACCGGGTGCTCGACCTGCAGGCGCGTGTTCATCTCCATGAAGAAGAACTGCCGGTCCGCGCCCACGATGAACTCCACGGTGCCGGCGCCGCGGTAGCCGATGGCCTTCGCCGCCGCGACCGCCGCCTTGCCCATGCGATGGCGGAGCTCGTCGTCGAGGAACGGGGAGGGCGATTCCTCCAGCACCTTCTGGTGGCGGCGCTGGATGGAGCACTCGCGCTCGAAGAGGTGCACGTGGTTGCCGTGCGTGTCGCCGAAGACCTGGAACTCGATGTGGTGCGGCTCCTTCACGAAGCGCTCGAGGAGGACCCGGTCGTCGCCGAAGGCGCCCTTGGCCTCGCGGCGCGCGGCCGCGAGCTGGGCGTCGAATTCGCCGGCATCGCGCACGAGCCGCATCCCGCGCCCGCCGCCCCCGGCCACCGCCTTCACGAGGAGCGGGAAGCCGATCTTCCCCGCCTGTTCGCGAAGGTGCGCGTCGTCCTGCTCCTCGCCGTGGTAGCCGGGCACCACCGGCACCCCCGCCTTCTCCAGGATCGCCTTGGCGCGGTCCTTGAGGCCCATCTTCTCGATGGCCTCGGGGGTGGGGCCGATGAACACGAGGCCGGCCGCCTCCACGGCACGGGCGAAGGCTTCGTTCTCCGAGAGGAATCCGTAGCCGGGGTGGATGGCCCTGGCGCCGGCGGCCCTGGCCACCTCGATGATGCGATCGCCCCGCAGGTAGGAATCCGCGGGCCGCGGCCCGCCGATCTCCCAGGCCTCGTCGGCCATCTCGACGTGCAGCGCGCGGGAGTCGGCGCTGGAGTGCACGGCGACCGTCCGCACCGAAAGGGCCCGGCAGGTGCGGATCACGCGGCAGGCGATCTCTCCGCGGTTGGCGACGAGGATCCTGTCGAACAAGGGGGTTACTCGGTCTCCGGCACGCCCTGCCAGAGCAGCTCGTAGCCCAGCTCCTGGGTGTCGGTGCACATCCTCGCGAGCGCGGCGAATTTCTCCCTGAACACGTGGTCGGCGTGCGACCGCTCGTGCTCCTCGAAGGACCTCCAGTAGGTGACGATCACGATGTGGTCGTCGGCCCCCTTGGGCGCGGTGAGCGAGCCCTCGGCCGAGGCGAAGCCCGAGAACTTGAACACCTGGCCGGCGATGAACCCGCCCTTGTCGCCGCCGTAGGTGTTCTTGACCGTGTTGCACATCTCGCCGAGGGCGAGCTCGACGTCGTCCATGCTCACGCCCGGTTTCAGTTTCACCGTGTTGAAGAGCATCTTGGAGCCGAAGGGAATGGAGATCGCGTCGAACATGGTGGCCTTTCCTGGAATGAGGTGAATTGTACTCAGGTCGCGGCATCCCGCCCGGCTCAACGCCGGCCGAGGACCCGCCGGCGCCAGGCGCTCGGCGCCTCGCCCGTCCAGCCCTGGAAGGCGCGGAAGAAGGCGGAAGGCTCCGAATAGCCCAGCTCGGCCGCCACGCGCGCGACACTCTCCCCGGGCTTTGCGAGCCGCGCCGTGGCGAGGTCTCGCCGCAGGGCGTCCTTGATCGCGCGAAAGCCGGTTCCCTCGTCCTGCAGGCGGCGGTGCAGCGTCCGCGGCGATAGATGAAGCTCGCGCGCGGCTTCTTCAAGCCCCACGTCGCGCGGCAGGGCGGCGGCGAGGATCGCGCGCAGGTTGCCCGCGAGCTCCCGGTCGCGCCGGTAGAGCATCGTGATCTTGCCGGGCGCCCCCTCGAGGAAGGCCGCGAGGTCGGGCTCGCCGCGCCGCACTGGCAGGTCGAGAAGGGCCGAATCCAGGCTGGCCTCGAGGGTGCGCCCGCCGAATCTCGAGTGCTCGGTGTAGATGAGGCCGTAGTCGGCGGCGTGGCCGGGGCGGGGGTAGGGGAAGCGCACGGCGTCGAGCGGGAGGGCGCGACCCACGAGCCAGCAGGCCAGCGCGTGCAGCAGGCGCAGCAGCCATTCGAAGGCGAACACGCGGCAGGGGTCGGCGGGCCGCCTCGCGATCGGCCGGACCTCCGCGATGACCACGCGGGCCGTGGGGCCATCGCGCTCGATGCTCACGCGAAGCTCCGGCAGGACGAGCGCGAGGAACCGGCCGGCGCGCTCGAGCGCCTCGCCCAGGCGGCCGGCGCCCACCGTCCCCCGGCAGAGGAACTCGAAGGTCCCCGGCCGCAGGGGCGAGGCGAAGAGGGCGAAGCCCTCGTCGCCGTGGGCCCGGATCACGGCGCCGTAGAGGGCCGCATAGGCCGCGAGCGGCACCCGGGCGGCGGGGTCGGCCAGCACCGCGGGGTCGATTCCGGCCTCGCGCAGGGGCGCCCGCGCGTCGAGGCCGCGGCGCGCGAGGCCCGAGAGCAGCCCCGTGACGAATCCGACGGCGACCGTTGCACGATCCGGGCGAGTGGTGCCTATGGAGGCCTTTGGCCTGGGATGGGCGGGCATGGTGGCAAGTTTTGCACGAAATGCGTCCGCCGGGAACATGGAGCGGCCGGGGCGCCTGGCCTATGATGGCGGCACGACCGAGGAGCCCTCGACCATGACCGACCTTTCCGTGCGCAAGAAGCTCGCGAGCTACAAGCCGGCCCAGAAGGTGCGCATCGTCACCGCGGCCTCGCTCTTCGACGGCCACGACGCGAGCATCAACATCATGCGTCGCATCCTCCAGTCCATGGGCGCGGAGGTGATCCACCTCGGCCACAACCGCTCCGTCGAGGAGATCGTCACCGCGGCGCTGCAGGAGGACGCGCAGGGAATCGCGGTCTCCAGCTACCAGGGCGGCCACGTCGAGTTCTTCAAGTACATGCTCGACCTGCTGCGAAGCCGTGGCGGCGAGGGCATCAAGGTGTTCGGCGGCGGTGGCGGCGTGATCGTCCCCGCCGAGATCCAGGAGCTGCACGCCTACGGCGTCGCGCGCCTCTTCACGCCCGAGGACGGGCAGAAGATGGGACTGCAGGGAATGATCGGCTCGATCCTCGCGGAGGTCGACGTCGACCTCTCGGCGCACGCTCCCCGGTCGCTCGAGGCGCTCGCCGATCCCGATCTCGCGAAGCGCTGGCGGGCGCTGGCGCGGCTCATCACGGCTCTCGAGCTGGGCAAGGCCGACACCTCGCTGCGCGCGGGCCTGCTCGCCGCCGCCGCCAACCGCACGGTGCCGGTGCTCGGCATCACGGGCACGGGCGGCGCGGGCAAGTCCAGCCTCACGGACGAGCTCGTCCGCAGGCTCCGGCTCGACCAGGCGGACGAGCTGTCCATCGCCGTGGTCTCGATCGACCCGTCGCGGCGCAAGAGCGGCGGCGCGCTCCTGGGCGACCGCATCCGCATGAACGCCATCGGCCCGTGGTCCCGGGGGCCGCGCGTCTACATGCGCTCGCTCGCCACGCGCGAGGCGGGCAACGAGCTCTCGAAGGCGCTTCCCGACGTGGTGGCGGCCTGCAAGTGCGCGGGCTTCGACCTGGTCCTCGTCGAGACCTCGGGCATCGGGCAGGGCGACGCGGCCATCGTGCCGCTCGTCGACGCGAGCCTCTACGTGATGACGCCGGAGTACGGCGCCGCGAGCCAGCTCGAGAAGATCGACATGCTGGACTTCGCGGACTTCGTGGCCATCAACAAGTTCGACCGCAAGGGCGCGGCCGATGCCCTGCGCGACGTGTCGAAGCAGGTGCAGCGCAACAAGCAAGCCTTCGACAAGGGCCCGGAGGCGATGCCCGTCTTCGGCACGATGGCGGCGCGCTTCAACGACGACGGCGTCACCGCCCTCTACCAGGCGGTGCTCGCGAAGCTGAAGGCGCTGGGGCTGAAGGCGGGCGCGTCGCGGCTGCCGGCGGTGGCTACCCGCCACAGCACCAACCAGACGCCAATCGTGCCGCCCCCGCGCGTGCGCTACCTGGCGGACATCGCCGACACCGTGCGCACCTACAAGAAGCGCGCCGCGGAGCAGGCGAGGATCGCGCGCGAGCGCCAGGGCCTGCGGGAGGCGAGGCGGCTCCTCGCGGCCGAATGCAAGGAGGAGAACGGGAACCTCGAGGCCCTCGCCGCGGACCGCGACGCGAGGCTCGACGCGCGCTCGAGGAAGCTGCTGGACATGTGGCCGCGCATGCGCGAGTCCTACGCGGGCGACGAGTACGTCGTGAGGATCCGCGACCGGGAGATCCGCACGGCTCTCACCCACACGACGCTCTCCGGAAGCCGCATCCGCAAGGTGGCGCTGCCGCGATACGAGGACCATGGCGAGCTCCTGCGCTGGCTGCTGCTGGAGAACGTGCCCGGCTCCTTCCCGTTCACCGCCGGCGTCTTCGCCTTCAAGCGCGAGAACGAGGATCCCACGCGCATGTTCGCGGGGGAGGGCGACCCCTTCCGCACCAACCGGCGCTTCAAGATGCTCTCCGAGGGCATGCCCGCCAAGCGCCTGTCGACGGCCTTCGACTCGGTCACCCTCTACGGCAACGACCCCGACCTGCGCCCGGACATCTACGGCAAGGTGGGCAACAGCGGCGTGTCGATCGCGACGCTCGACGACCTCAAGGTGCTCTACTCGGGCTTCGACCTCACGGCGCCCAACACCAGCGTCTCGATGACGATCAACGGCCCGGCGCCGTCCATCCTCGCGATGTTCATGAACACCGCGATCGACCAGAACCTCGACAAGTTCCGCGCCGACAACGGGCGCGAGCCCACGGACGACGAGGCGCAGAAGATCCGCGAGTGGGTGCTGGAGAACGTGCGCGGCACCGTGCAGGCCGACATCCTCAAGGAGGACCAGGGCCAGAACACCTGCATCTTCTCGACCGAGTTCTCCCTCAAGGTGATGGGCGACATCCAGGAGTGGTTCGTGCACCACGGGATGAGGAACTTCTACTCGGTGTCGATCAGCGGCTACCACATCGCCGAGGCCGGGGCCAACCCGCTCTCCCAGCTCGCCTTCACGCTCGCCAACGGCTTCACCTATGTGGAGGCGTACCTGGCGCGCGGCATGCACATCGACGACTTCGCCCCGAACCTGAGCTTCTTCTTTTCGAACGGCATGGACCCCGAGTACACCGTGATCGGGCGCGTGGCGCGGCGCATCTGGGCCGTGGCGATGCGTGACAGGTACGGCGCCAACGAGAGGAGCCAGAAGCTCAAGTACCACTGCCAGACGAGCGGGCGGAGCCTGCACGCGCAGGAGATCGCCTTCAACGACATCCGCACGACGCTGCAGGCGCTCATCGCGAGCTACGACAACGCCAACAGCCTGCACACCAACGCCTACGACGAGGCCATCACCACGCCGACCGAGGAGAGCGTGCGCCGCGCCATGGCCATCCAGCTCGTGATAAACCGCGAATGGGGCCTCGCGAAGAACGAGAATCCCAACCAGGGCTCGTTCATCATCGAGGAGCTCACGGAGCTGGTGGAGGAGGCGGTCCTCAGGGAATTCGAGGCCATCAGCGAGCGCGGCGGCGTGCTGGGCGCCATGGAGCTGGGCTACCAGCGCGGCAAGATCCAGGAGGAGTCGCTGCACTACGAGCACCAGAAGCACACGGGCGAGTACCCGATCATCGGCGTGAACACCTTCCGCAATCCGCACGGCGATCCCACGCCCGAGACGCTGGAGCTGGCGCGCTCGACGGAGGAGGAGAAGCGCGGGCAGCTCGCGCGCCTCGCGGACTTCCACCGGCGCCACGCCGCCGAGGCCCCGGCGATGCTGGAGCGCCTGAAGCGGGCCGTGATCGCCAACGAGAACGTGTTCGCGGTCCTCATGGACGCCGTGCGCTGCTGCTCGCTGGGGCAGATCACGAACGCACTCTTCGAAGTGGGCGGCCAGTACCGCCGCAGCATGTGAGGGGCCGCATGTTCGCCGCGATCTATCTCACGCAGGAAGGCAAGGCCACGCGGGCGGAGCTTCGCCAGGTGGACGAGGGCGAGCTGCCCGAGGGCGACGTGGACGTGCGGGTGGCGTACTCGACGATCAACTTCAAGGACGCGCTTGCCATCACCGGCCGCGGCGCCATCGCGCGCAAGTGGCCGATGGTGCCGGGCATCGACCTTTCCGGGACGGTGGAGGCGAGCCGCTCGCCGCAGTGGCGCGCGGGCGACCGGGTCGTGGTGACCGGCTGGGGGCTGGGCGAGACCCACTGGGGCGGGCTCGCGCAGAGGGCGCGGCTCGACTCGCGCTGGCTCCTGCCGCTCCCGGGCGACTTCACGCTGAAGCAGTCGATGGCGGTGGGCACGGCCGGGTTCACGGCGGCCCTCTGCGCGCGCGCGCTCGACCGGCACGGGACGAGGCCCGGCGACGGGGAGGTGCTCGTGACCGGCGCGGCCGGGGGCGTGGGCTCCATCGCCGTGGCGATTCTCGCCGGCATGGGTTACTCGGTCGTGGCCTCGACGGGGCGGCCGGCGGAAGCCGGCTACCTGAAGGAGCTGGGCGCGGCCCGGATCATGGACCGGGCCGAGCTGTCGGCCCCCGGCAAGCCGCTGCAAAGCGAGCGCTGGGCCGGCGTGGTGGACACCGTCGGCAGCCACACCCTCGCGAATGCGTGCGCCCAGACGCGCTGGAACGGGGCCGTGGCGGCATGCGGGCTCGCGCAGGGCGCGGATTTTCCCGTCACGGTGATGCCCTTCATCCTCCGCGCCGTCACGCTCTACGGCATCAACAGCGTGCTGGTGCCCAACGAAGAGCGGCGGCAGGCGTGGGCCCTCATCGCGAGGCACGTGGATGCGGCGAAGCTCGACCGCATGACGGGCGAGATCGGGCTGAGCGGGGCCATCGCCTTCGCGCCCTCCGTGCTCGAGGGCCGGGTGCGCGGGCGCACGGTCGTCGACGTGAACCGCTGATGACCGGGCGAGACGCGGCTGTGCCCCCCTGCCTCGCGGCGGCGGCCAACTGAGGAAGACCATGGGACACCGACTTTCCAGGATCTACACCAGGACCGGCGACGACGGCACGACGGGCCTGGGCGACGGCGCGCGCGTGGCCAAGGACGACCTTCGCGTCGAGGCCATGGGCTCCGTGGACGAGCTGAACTCCGCCATCGGGCGGGTGCTCTCCCACGACGTCCCTCCCGCCGTGCGCGAGTGCCTGGAGCGCGTGCAGCACGACCTCTTCGACCTGGGGGCGGAGCTTTGCCTGCCGGGAGTGACGAAGATCGAGCAGATGCACATCTCGCGGCTCGAGAAGGAGCTGGACGCATTCAACGCCGACCTGCCGCCGCTCAAGGAATTCATCCTGCCTGGCGGGACGGTCGCGGCGGCGGACGCGCACGTCGCGCGGACCACCTGCCGGCGGGCGGAGCGGACGATCGTCACGCTCGACAAGGCGAACCCGGGAACGGACGGCGCCCGGCGGTACGTGAACCGGCTCTCGGACCTTCTTTTCGTGATCGCGCGCGTTCTGAACCGGTCGGCGGGGCGGCCCGACGTTCTCTGGCAGCAGGGCCGGAACCGGTGAGCTGTTGACCGGTCGCGGGGCGCGGCTATGATGGACGCGATCGCCCCCCTGGGTATCCGGTCCATGGCTGTCATGACCAAACACGCTTTCACGGCCGCGCTCGCCGCCGCCTGCGTCGCCATTGCCGAAGGCTGCGCGATCCACGTGCACTCCCACCCGGGGACGGCTGCCCAGGCGGACGACTCGGAGATCCGCGCCGCTCTCCAGGCCTCCGCCGACGCGTGGAACCGTGGCGACCTGAAGGGCCATCTCGCGATCTACGACGGGTCGGTCACGGTCATGACCAAGTCCGGGCCGCGCCCCACGATCGAGGCCATCGAGAAGTCCTTCGGCCGGGCCTACTTCGTCGACGGCAAGCCCAGGCAGGCGCTGCGCATGGAAAGCGTCGCGGTCCGAAGCCTCTCGGAGCGGTCGGCGCTCGTGACGGGACGATTCATCCTGTCGGGCGGCAACCTCCCGGAGCAGTCCGGCTGGTTCACCCTCGTCTGGATCCGCACGGCGGCCGGATGGCGGGCCGTCCACGACCACACCTCGTGATTCCATGGCCCGGCCCGAAGATCCCGTGCAGCGCCAGCTCGATGCCTACAACGCCCATGACCTGGAGCGTTTCGTGGCGGAGTACCACGATGATATCCGGGTCTTCCGTCCCCCCGGCCACGGAGCCCGTGCTCTCGGGCAAGGCGGCTTTCGCCGAGCACTACGCCAGGAACCGCTTCAATCTCCCCGGTCTCCACGCGAAGCTCGTGAGCCGCATCCTCTCGGGCAGCGTCGTGGTCGACCACGAGGAGATCACGGGCCTTCCGGAAGGACCCCGATCGGCCGTGGCGGTCTACGAGTTGGCGGAGGGCCGCATCCGTACCGTGTGGTTCTTCTAGGCGCCGGCAACGCGCGCGGGAGGCAGCCATGAGCGTTCGAGTCGTGAGGCTGGGCACTGCGCGGCAGCGTGACGAAGGCACCCGCATCGGTACGGTCCGCCGCCCTCCGCGCGGCGTCCCCAGGTCGGAGTTCGCTTCGCAGGACTGGTACGACGTCTGGTTCCCGAACCTCGCGCCCAGCCTCGAGACGATGAAGCTCGGCCAGGGTGCCGAGACGCCTGCCGACTGGGCGAAGTTCGCGAGGAAGTACCGCGCCGAGATGGCGGCGCCGGAAAGCGAGCACGCCATCGAGCTGCTGGCGGTGCTTTCCCGCCACGCGAATTTCTCGGTGGGCTGTTACTGCGAGAACGAAGCCCGCTGCCACCGCTCGATCCTGCGCGCGCTCCTCGCGGCGAAGGGCGCGCTGCTGGAGGGCTAGGCGCCGCCAGGCGGATCGTCCGGCTCCCGCTCGGGCTCGGGCTCCGGCGGCAGCCAGGATGCGCGCCGCCTCTCGAGGAACGCCGCCACGCCCTCGGCGCCCTCCGGCGACGAGCGGATGCGCGCGATGCGCTCCGCGGTGTCCTGGATCAGGTCGAGCGACACGGGACGGTTCATCACAGCCCGGATGAGGGACTTCGACTCCGCCTGGGCCGCAGGCCCGCAGGCGAGCAGGGCGTCCACGACGTTCCCGACCTTCTCGTCGAGATCCTCGTCGTCCTGCGCGATCTCGTGCACGAGGCCCAGGCGCCATGCGTCGGAGGCCTCGATCGTCTCGGCGGTGAGGAAATACCGGCGCGCCGCCCGCGCACCGATGGCGGCCACCACGTAGGGCGAGATCACCGCCGGGACGAGGCCCAGCTTCACCTCGGACAGGGCGAACGTGGAGCGCAGCGTGGCCACCGCGATGTCGCAGCAGGCCACGAGCCCCACGCCGCCGCCGTAGGCCGGGCCCTGGACCCGGGCGACGGTGGGCTTGCGAAGCTCCGCGAGCGTGCGCATGAGGGCAGCCAGCGCCATCGCGTCACGCCTGTTCTCCTCCTGCGAGGCGCCCGCCACCCGGCGCATCCAGTTGAGGTCGGCACCGGCGGAGAAGGACTTGCCCACGGCGGAAAGGACGACGACCCGGATGGTGTCGTCGGCCTCGACCGTGCGAAGGGCGTCGGTGAGCTCCGCGATGAGCGCGTCGTCGAAGGCGTTGTGACGCTCGGGGCGGTTGAGGGTGACGAGGCCGACGGGGCCCTGGCGTTCGATGGCGATGTTGGTGGTCATGGTTGAGGTGTCCGAAGGTTATCCCTCATCCCCGGCCCTTCTCCCTCGGGAGAAGGGCCGGGGATGAGGGTTGATCACATCCTGAAGACGCCGTAGCGCGTGTCCTCGATGGGGGCATTGAGCGCGGCGGCCAGTCCCAGCGCAAGGACGCGTCGCGTGTCGACCGGGTCGATGACGCCGTCGTCCCAGAGGCGCGCGGTGGCGTAGTAGGGGTGGCCCTGCCTCTCGTACTGCTCACGGATGGGCGCCTTGAACGCCTCTTCCTCTTCCGCGGTCCACCTGCCGCCCTTCGCCTCGATTCCGTCGCGCTTCACCGTGGCCAGCACGCTCGCGGCCTGCTCCCCGCCCATGACGGAGATGCGCGAGTTGGGCCAGCTCCAGACGAAGCGCGGGTTGAACGCGCGGCCGCACATGCCGTAGTTGCCGGCGCCGAAGGAGCCGCCCAGGATCAGGGTGAGCTTGGGCACCCGCGCGCAGGAGACGGCCGCCACCATCTTGGCCCCGTCCTTGGCGATCCCCTGGTTCTCGTACTTGCGGCCCACCATGAAGCCGGTGATGTTCTGCAGGAACAGCAGCGGAATGCCGCGCTGCACGCACAGCTCGATGAAGTGCGCGCCCTTGAGGGCCGACTCGGAGAAGAGGATGCCGTTGTTGGCGAGAATGCCCACGGGCATGCCGTGCAGGTGCGCGAAGCCCGTGACGAGCGTGGTGCCGTAGAGCGCCTTGAACTCGAGGAAGTCGGACCCGTCCACGATGCGCATGACGATCTCGCGCACGTCGAAGGGGTGGCGCGTGTCCGTGGGCACGACGCCATAGAGCTCGTGCGCGGGGTAGAGGGGTTCCGCGGCGGGAGCGAGCGCGACGGCCGGCCTGGCCGCGGCCGTGCCCTCGCAGTGCCGGATGATCTCGCGGGCGATGGCGAGCGCGTGGCGGTCGTCGTCGGCCAGGTGGTCGGTGACGCCGGAGGTGCGCGAGTGCACGTCGCCGCCGCCCAGGTCCCCGGCGCTCACGACCTCGCCGGTGGCGGCCTTCACGAGCGGCGGGCCGCCGAGGAAGATCGTGCCTTGATCCTTCACGATGATCGACTCGTCGCACATCGCGGGCACGTAGGCCCCCCCGGCCGTGCACGAGCCCATCACGACCGCCACCTGGGGAATGCCGGCGGCGGAGAGGTTGGCCTGGTTGTAGAAGATCCTGCCGAAGTGCTCCTTGTCGGGGAAGACCTCGTCCTGCAGGGGAAGGAACGCGCCGCCCGAATCGACGAGGTAGATGCAGGGCAGCCGGTTCTGGCCCGCGATCTCCTGGGCACGCAGGTGCTTCTTCACCGTGAGCGGGTAATAGGTGCCGCCCTTCACCGTCGCGTCGTTCGCCACCACCACCACCTCGCGGCCCTCGACGCGGCCGATGCCGGTGATGATGCCGGCGGACGGGGCGTCGTCGCCGTAGACCCCGGAGGCGGCCAGCTGCGACAGCTCGAGGAACGGCGAGCCCGGGTCGAACAGGGCGCGCACCCGCTCGCGCGGCAGGAGCTTGCCGCGATCCGTGTGCTTCTTCTGCGCCTCGGGGCCGCCGCCGGCCGAAATGCGCGCCACCTGCGCCCGCAGGTCGGCCGCCAGCGCCGAGTGGTGGGCGTGGTTGGCCCGGAAGGCTTCGGATCCGGTGTCGAGGCGCGTCTTCAGCTGGGGCATGGCGTTCACGTCCTTGCGCGGCAGACCGGGTCGGTTGACCCGGTCAGTTGACCCGGTCAGTTCCTACCCGGCGAGGGAGCGGGCGATGAGCAAGCGCTGGATCTCGCTCGTGCCCTCGTAGATCTGGGTGACGCGCGCGTCGCGGTAGTGGCGCTCGACGGGGTAGTCGCGCACGTAGCCATAGCCGCCGTGCACCTGGATCGCCTTGGAGCAGACCCACTCGGCCATCTCGCTGGCGAAGAGCTTGGCCTGCGAGGCCTCCGACAGGCACGGCACCCCGGCCGCGCGCAGGCGCGCGGCATGGTGGACCATGAGCCGCGCCGCGTTGAGCCTCGTGTGCATGTCCGCGAGCAGGTTCGCGACCGACTGGTGCTCCACGATCTTCACGCCGAACTGGGTGCGGTCGCGGGCGTAGGCGACGGCCGCCTCGAGCGCGGCGCGGGCGATGCCGACCGCCTGGGCCGCGATGCCGATGCGCCCGCCCTCGAGGTTCGAGAGCGCGATGGCGAGGCCCTTGCCGCGCGGGCCCAGCAGCGCGTCGGCCGGCACCTTGCACTGCGAAAGGACGATGGGGCAGGTGTCGAGCGCCTTGATCCCCAGCTTCTTCTCGGGGCGCTGCACCTCGAAGCCCGGCGTGTCCGTGGGGACGAGGAAGGCGGAGAGGCCCTTCTTGCCGAGCGCGGGATCGCTTACTGCGAAGACCACGCCCAGGCGGGCTCGCTTCGCGTTCGAGATGAACTGCTTCGTACCGTCGAGGACCCAGCCGCCGCCGCTTTCCGTGGCGCGGGTCTTCAGGTTGTTGGCTTCGCTGCCCGCCTGCGGCTCCGTGAGGCAGAAGCAGGCGATGGCCCGCCCGCTCGCCAACTCGGGAAGCCACGCTTTCTTCTGCGCCTCGCTTCCCCAGGCCTGCACGAGGCCGCAGCCCAGGCCGTTCTGCACGCTCATCATCGTGGAGGTGGCGGCGCAGCCGGCGGCCACCTCCTCCACGGCGAGGATGTACGAGAGGTAGTCGGCGCCCGTGCCGCCCCACTGGGGGGGAACGGTCATGCCGAGGAAGCCCAGCTCGCCCAGCTTCGCGACGACCTCGTCCGGGATCCAGCCTTCGTCTTCCCAGCGGGCGGCGTTGGGCGCGAGCTCCGCGCGCGCGAAATCGCGCGCGGTGTCGCGGATCATCCGCTGCTCGTCGGTTAGGAAGTCCCCGTGGGCCTGCGTCGTCACGGCGCCGCCCTCACTTGCTGCCCTGCTCGGCCTTGTCGATCGCCTCGCGCGACTTCTTGTCGAGGTCGGCCTCGACACCCTTGGCCTTCTCGAGGCCCTGCACCTGCGTGCCGAACGCGCCGTGCTTGGAGCGTTCGAGGGCCTCGGCGCGTTCCTTCTCGGGGTCCGAGGCCTTGGGCGCCTCCTTCCCGCAGCCCCCGAGGAGGGCCGCGAGAACGAGGACCGCGAGGCCGAGGCGGACCGTCATGCGCGCGCGGCCTTCACGCGCTGGCGGATGTCCGCCCGCACCTTCGGCGGCAGGTGGTTCCAGCGCACGCCGGCGATGGCGCCCGCGAGGGCAAGGCACGAGGGCAGGCAGTCGCGCTCGGGATTCGCCTTGCGGATCTGCTGCCAGGCGTCCCAGAAGCCGACGCGCACCAGGGCTTCGAGGGAGTCGATGCCGCAGCGGCGCAGGTCCGAGGCGAGGTTGGGCCCGATGCCGGGCGTCCGTTCGATGGGCGTGATGTCGATCGTCGTGCTGTTCACAGGACCTCCAGTGCGACCGCGGTGGCTTCCCCGCCACCGATGCAAAGGGCCGCGAGGCCCTTCTTCAGGCCGCGTTTCTTGAGTGCGTAGATCAGGGTCGTCATGATGCGGGCCCCCGTCGCACCGATGGGGTGGCCCATGGCCACCGCGCCGCCGTTCACGTTCACCTTCTCGTGCGGGATGCCGACGTCCTTCATCGCGGCCATGGTGACCACGGCGAAGGCTTCGTTCACCTCGTAGAGATCGACGTCGGAGGCTTTCCAGCCGGCCTTGGCGAGCGCCTTCTGGATGGCGCCCACGGGAGCGGTCGTGAACCACTCCGGCTCGTGCGCATTGGAGGCCTGCGCGACGATGCGCGCGAGCGGCTTCGCGCCGCGCTTCTTCGCCTCCGATTCGGTCATCATCACCAGCGCCGCGGCGCCATCGGAAATCGAGGAGGAAGTGGCGGCGGTGACCAGGCCGTCCTTGTTGAACGCAGGACGCAGCGTCGGGATCTTCTCGACGTTCACGGTGAAGGGCGTCTCGTCGTCCTTCACCACCTCGTCGCCCTTGCGGCCGGCGACGGTGACGGGAGCGATCTCGTCGGCGAAGAGGCCGGACTTGCTGGCGTTCACCGCGCGCGCCGTCGATTCCTTGGCGTACGCGTCCATCTGCTCGCGCGTGAAGCCGTACTTCTCGGCCGTCTTGTCGGCGAAGAAGCCCATCGGCTTTCCGTCATACGCGTTCTCCAGCCCGTCGAAGGCCATGTGGTCCAGCACCTTCTGGTGTCCGTAGCGGTAGCCGGCGCGCGCCTTGGGCAGCAGGTGAGGGGCGTTGGTCATGGATTCCATACCGCCCGCGACGACGACGGCGGCGTCGCCGGCGAGGATCTCGTCGGCGGCCATCATCGCCGCCTTCATTGCCGAGCCGCACATCTTGTTGATGGTGGTGCAGGGCGTGGCCTTGTCGAGGCCGGCGCCGAGCGCGGCCTGGCGGGCGGGCGCCTGGCCCTGGCCCGCGGGAAGGACGCACCCCATGATGAGGTCGTCGACCTCCTTGGGACCGACGCCCGCCTGCTCGAGCGCGGCCTTGATGGCCACGGCGCCCAGCTGGGAGGCGGTGACGGAGTTGAACTTGCCCTGCAGGGCGCCTATGGGAGTGCGCTTGGCGCCTACGATGACGATCGATTCCGACATGCTCGTTTCCTTCCTCTCTTGTCTGTCCGTGTGGCGGGTGTTGCGGTGCTGCGGGCTACAGGCGCTCGAAGATGGCGGCGATGCCCTGGCCGCCGCCGATGCACATCGTGACGAGGCCGTACTTGCCGCCGGTGCGCTGCAGCTCGTAGAGGCACTTCACGGTGAGGATCGCGCCGCTGGCGCCGATGGGATGGCCCAGGGCCACCGCCCCGCCGTTCGGGTTCACCTTGGCGGGATCGAGCCCGAGCTGCTTCGTGACGGTCATGGCCTGCACGGCGAAGGCCTCGTTCGACTCGATCACGTCCATGTCGGCGGGCTTGAGGCCGGCCTTCTGGAAAACCTTCTGCATGGCCGGGATGGGGCCCTCGCCCATGATGTGCGGCTCGACGCCGGCATGCGCGTAGGCGACGAGGCGCCCGAGCGGCTTCACGCCGGCCCTGGCGGCGGCAGCGGCCTCCATGAGGACCACCGCGGCGCCCGCGTCGTTGATGCCGGAGGCGTTGCCCGCCGTCACCGTGCCGTCCTTCTTGAAGGCCGGGCGCAGCTTCGCGAAATCGTCGGGCTTCGCGTCCTTGCGAACGTGCTCGTCGGTGTCGAAGATCACCGGGCCCTTCTTGCTCTTCAACTCCACCGGGACGATCTGGGTCTTGAAGTGGCCCGCCGCGATGGCGGCCGCGGCGCGGCGGTGCGATTCCAGCGAGAAGGCATCCTGCTCCTCGCGCGTGAAGCCGTGCTTGGCGGCGAGGTTCTCGGCCGTGATGCCCATGTGGCCGGTGCCGAACGGGTCGGTGAGCGCGCCCACCATCGCGTCGATGATCTGGCCGTCGCCCATGCGCTGGCCCCAGCGCCCGCTGGGCAGGAAGTACGCGGCGCGGCTCATGCTCTCCGCGCCGGCGCCGATGGCCACGTCGATGTCCCCGAGCAGGATGTGCTGCGAGGCCGACACGATGGCCTGCAGGCCCGAGCCGCACAGGCGGTTCACGGTGAGGCACGGGGTGCCGACCGGGATGCCGGCGTCGACGGCCGCAACGCGCGAGATGTACATGTCGCGCGCCTCGCCGTGCACGACGCTGCCTAGCACGACATGGCCGACGGTGGCCGGGTCGACCTTCGCGCGGGCGACGGCTTCCCGGATCGCGATCGTGCCGAGCTGCGTGGCCGGGACGTCCTTGAGGGCGGCGCCGTAATCGCCGATGGCCGTGCGGGCCCCGGAAACCACCACCACTTCGCGTGCAGCCATGATTCTTCTCCTTGTGAGCGTGGATCGATCGGCCCTCAGGCGCTTTCCTCGAAAAGCTCGCGCCCGATAAGCATCCTGCGGATCTCGTTGGTACCGGCGCCGATGTCGTAGAGCTTCGCGTCGCGAAGCAGGCGACCGGCGGGGAAGTCGTTGATGTAGCCGTTGCCGCCGAGGGCCTGGATGGCCTCCAGGGCCACCTGCACGGCGTTCTCGGAGGAGAAGAGCAGGCAGGCGGCGGCATCCTTGCGCGCGGCGCGCCCCCGGCCGGCGTCGAGCTCCCCGGCCACGTGGTAGGCGAACGCGCGCGAAGCCTGGAGCTTCGTGTACATGTCGGCGAGCTTGCCCTGCATGAGCTCAAAGGTGCCGATCGACTGGCCGAACTGCTTCCTCTCGTGCACGTAGGGAAGCACGAGGTCGAGGGCCGCCTGCATGATGCCGATGGGCCCGCCGGAGAGGACGGTGCGCTCGGTGTCCAGGCCCTTCATCAGCACACGCGAGCCGCCGTTGACCTGCCCGAGGACGTTCTCCTCCGGGATCTCGCAATCGTCGAAGACGAGCTCGCAGGTGTTGGAGCCGCGCATGCCGAGCTTGTCGAGCTTCTGGGCCGTGGTGAAGCCCTTCATCCCCTTTTCCACCAGGAAGGCGGTCATCGCCTTCGACCCCTGGTCCTTCGGCGCGGTGCGCATGTAGACGACGAGCACGTCGGCGTCCGGGCCGTTGGTGATCCACATCTTGGAGCCGTTGGCGACCCAGCGGTCGCCCTTCCTGTCGGCGCGGCAGGCCATGGAGCCGACGACGTCGGAGCCGGCCCCCGGCTCGCTCATCGCGAGCGCGCCCACGAACTCGCCGGAGCAGAGCTTCGGCAGGTAGCGGCGGCGCTGGGCCTCGCTGCCGTTGAGGTAGAGGTTGTTGACGCAGAGGTTCGAGTGGGCGCCGTAGGAAAGCCCCACGGAGGCCGAGGCGCGCGAGACTTCCTCCATGGCCACCACGTGGGCCAGGTAGCCCAGGCCGGTTCCGCCGTATTCCTCGGGCACCGTCATGCCGAGGAGGCCCAGCCCGCCGAGGTTGCGCCACATGTCGGCCGGAAACTCGTTGGCGCGGTCGATTTCCGCGGCGCGGGGGGCGAGCTCGGACTCGCAGAAGCGCCGGGTCGTGGCGCGAAGCGCGTCGAGCTCCTCGGGGAGTTCCATGTCGAACGGCAAATCGGCTCCGTTTCGTTGTACGCCCCGGCTCGGGGGCGGCGGGCCGCTCGCGGTGGCGGCCGGATTGCAATTATCGCACGGCGGAGGGGCCCTACTTGGGCGCCATCCGGATGGCGCCGTCGAGGCGGATCACCTCGCCGTTGAGCACCTCGTTGCCGATGATGTGCTCCACCAGCGCCGCGTACTCGTCCGGCCGGCCGAGGCGGGGCGGGAAGGGCACCTGGGCCCCGAGGGAGGCGCGGATCTCCTCGCTCATGCCCTGAAGCATCGGCGTGTCGAAGATGCCGGGCGCGATGGTGACCACGCGGATGCCGAAGCGGGCGAGTTCCCGGGCGATGGGCAGTGTCATCCCGTTCACGCCGGCCTTCGACGCGGCGTAGGCGGCCTGGCCGATCTGCCCCTCGAACGAGGCGACCGACGACGTGTTGACGATGACGCCGCGCTCGCCCGAGGCGAGCGGGGCCTGCGTGGTCATGCGCGCGGCCGCGAGCCGGATCACGTTGAAGGTCCCGACCAGGTTGATCCTCACCGTGCGCTCGAAGGTGGCGAGGGAATGGGGGCCGGACTTGCCCGCGACCCGCTCGCCCGGGGCCACGCCGGCGCAATTGACCACGCCGTGGATGGCGCCGAACGCGGAGACGCAAAGGTCGACCGCCGCCTGGACCTGGGCCTCGTTCGTGACGTCGGCGTGGACGAAGCGCCCCTGGTCGCCGAACTGGCGGGCCACCCATCCGCCGGCGTCGTTCAGGTCCGCGATGACCACGTTGCCGCCATCGGCGACGATGCGGGCGGCCGTTGCCGCGCCGAGGCCGGAGCCGCCGCCGGCGATGAGGAATGCGTGCTTTTCGATTTGCATGGGGGAAGGTGCCGGGGAAGTGATGCGAGACCCAAATTATACCGCCTGCCGGTGCCTCCTCCCGCAGGTAAGATGGGCGCCTTCCGGCCCCGCGCCGCCCTCGAAGCCCCCTTGGAATTCCTTCCCGACAGCGTCCGGGTCGCCGTCCGCGGCTGGCTCAACTGCAACCAGGTCGTCCTGCGCTCCGGCGCGGGCCACGTTCTGGTCGACTCGGGCTACCAGGCCTGCGCTGGCGAGACGATCGCCCGCCTGCGCGAGCCCGGCATGCTGGGGGGCGAGCCGCTCGCGAGGCTCGTCAACACCCATTGCCACTCGGACCACATCGGGGGCAACGCCTCCGTGGCGCGCGCATTCGGCTGCCCCATCACCATTCCGCGCGACGAGGTGCCCACCATCGACGACTGGTCCATCCAGGAGCGGTGGAACGCCTACGTGGACCAGTACGCCGAGCCTTTCGCCTACCAGTCGACCCTCGCCGCCGGGGAAACCTTCCGCGCCGCCGACCGCGACTGGCAGGCGCACGCGGCGCCGGGGCACGACATGGAGGGGCTGCTGTTCTTCGCGCCGGACGGGGAGATACTCATCTCGGGCGATGCGCTCTGGGGCGACGGCCTCGGCTTCGTGTGGGCGCACGAGCCGCCGAATCCGTTCGTCGAGGCGGCCTTCCAGGCGCTCGACACCATCGAGCGCCTGCGGCCGCGGGTCGTGATTCCGGGCCACGGCGTTCCCTTCGAGGACGTGGCGTGGGCGCTCGCGCGGGCGCGCTCTCGCCTGGCCGCCTTCGCGAACGACCCGCGGCGCACCGCGCGCCACATGATGAAGGTGATGTTCGTCTTTTCCATGCTGCACCGCGGCGGGATCGCGGTGGCGGAGGCGGACGCCTATGTCGCCCGCGTGCCCTGCTACGGCGATCTCGACGAACGCTTCCTGGGCGAGGGCCTCGCGGGGCTGGGAGTGCGCCTCGTCGAAGACCTGGCGCGGGCCGGCGCCATGCGCGTCGAGGACGGCTTCGCGCGTCCCACGATGGCGCGTTGACCCGGTCGGTCGACCGGGTCCATCAGGGGCCGAAGGCGCGCAGGCCCTCGAGGTCGAGGACGCGAAGTCCCCCGTAGACCACCTGGATGAGCCCCGCCTCCTCGAGGACCTTCAGGGCCTGGTTGACGCGCTGGCGCGAGACCCCGGCGAGGTAGCCGATCTCCTCCTGCGAGATCTGCACCTCGGGCGCCATGGCCGGGTAGAGGACGGGGTTGAACAGGGCCGCGATGGAGCGGGCCACGCGCGCGTCCGGCTCGAGCAGCCGCTGGATCTCCACCATGGCGATGAACTGCGCCAGCCGCTCGTTCAGCTGCATCAGCACGAAGCGGTTGAAGGCGAGGTCCGTGTCCAGCAGCCACTCGAAGGTCGCCCGCGGCATCATCGCGAGGCGCGTGGGGCCGAGGGCCACGATGTCGTACTTGCGCGTCTGGTCCTTGAGGAGCGAGCCCTCGCCGAACCAGCCCCCGCCCGCCACGCCCAGGAAGGTGGTGGTCTTTCCCTCCGGCGAGACGCTCGTCATCTTCACGAGCCCGGACACGATCCCGATCCAGTGCTCTACGGGGTCGCCCTTGCGGCAGACGTGGGCACCCTCCGGGACGTCCCGAAGGGCGGTCTCGGCCTCGACGCGGGCGCGTTGCTCCCGGGACAGGGATTTCGTCCACAGGGAGGCGTCCAGGAGCTCGGTCAGGGTTTTCACGGGGGGCGTAGCCCGAGATTGTCAACGAAAAGACAACCGGCCGGGAGGCCCCCCCGCTACACTGGGCTCGCTGCGGCCCGCTTGATCGGGGCGGGCGACCGGATTCAAGATGGAGGCGGGCCCCCGAGGCGGGAGGGGCGCCGCGACAACGCAAGTCGAACCGCCACGGAGGAGGAACAAGCGATGGCCACCGCCCAAGCGGTCGCCGACACGTTCCCGAAGCTGCTGGCCGGCCACGCGCGCGACCGGGGGGAAAGCCCCGCCATCCGCGAGAAGGACCTGGGCATCTGGCAGTGCTGGAACTGGCGCCAGGTTGCCGAGGAGGTGCGGCTGCTCGCCGCGGGCCTCGCCGCGCGCGGCTTCCGGCGCGGCGCGCACCTCGCCGTCATCGGCGACAACCGCCCGCGCCTGTACTTCGCGCAGCTCGCCACCCAGGCCCTCGGCGGCATCCCCGTCCCGTTCTACCAGGACGCGCCGGCGCCGGAGATGGTCTACGTCTTCCAGAACGCGGAGATCGAGATCGCGATCGTCGAGGACCAGGAGCAGGCCGACAAGCTCTTCGAGATCCTTCCGCAGTGCCCGAAGCTCCGGCACATCTTCTACGACGACCCGCGCGGCTTCCGCCACTACAGGCGCGACGAGCTCGCCTCCTACGAGTCGCTGCGGGCCGAAGGCGAGGCCTGGGCGAGGGAACACCCGGACTTCGTCGAGAAGTCGGTCGCGCAGGGCAGGGGCTCCGACACCGCGATCATGCTCTACACGTCGGGCACGACGGGCAATCCCAAGGGCGTGGTCCTTTCGTACGACAACCTCATCCGATCGAGCCACGCCTATGCGCAGCTCGAGGGGCTGACGGACCGGGAGGAGGTCCTCGCCTACCTGCCCATGGCCTGGATCGGCCAGAACCTGTTCTCGTACGCGCAGTGGATGGTGTGCGGCTTCCGGATCAACTGCCCCGAGTCGGCGGAGACGGTGATCACCGACATGCGCGAGATCGGGCCGACGTACTACTTCGCGCCGCCGCGCGTGCTCGAGGCGCTGCTCACGCAGGTGACGATCCGCATGGAGGACGCCGGCCTGCCCAAGCGGGGGATGTACCGGCACTTCATGGAGCTCGCGAGGCGGGTGGGGGCTCGCATCCTCGACGGCAGGAACGTGGGGCTCGGCGACCGGCTGCAGTACGCGCTCGGCGGCCTCCTCGTCTACGGGCCGCTGCGAAACGCGCTGGGGATGTCGCGGATCCGCGTGGCCTATACCGCCGGCGAGGCGATCGGCCCCGACCTCTTCGTCTTCTACCGCTCGCTCGGCATCAACCTCAAGCAGCTCTACGGGCAGACGGAGACCTGCGCGTCGGTGTGCGTGCAGCCGAACGGGCAGGTGAAGCCCGACACCGTGGGCCCGCCGCTCGCGGGAGTGGAAGTGCGCGTCCTCGACAGCGGCGAGATCGTGCTGCGCTGCCCGGGGCTCTTCGTCGAGTACCACCAGAACGAGGAGGCCACGCGGGAGGCCAAGGACGCCGAGGGCTGGTACCACACGGGCGACGCGGGCTACTTCGACGCCGACGGCCACCTCAAGATCATCGACCGCGCCAAGGACGTGGGCAAGCTCCAGGACGGCACCCTCTTCGCGCCCAAGTACCTCGAGAACAAGCTCAAGTTCTTCGCCTCGATCAAGGAGGCGGTGGCCTTCGGCGACGGCCGCCCCGAGGCGACGGCGATGATCAACATCGACATGCAGGCCGTGGGCGACTGGGCCGAGCGCCGCGGCATCGCCTATTCCGGGTACCAGGACCTCGCGGCCAAGCCCCAGGTCTACGACCTGATCCGCGAGTGCGTGGAGAAGGTGAACGCGGACCTCGCGGCGGACCCGAAGCTCTGCGGCAGCCAGATCCACCGCTTCGTCGTGCTGCACAAGGAGCTCGACGCCGACGACGGCGAGCTCACGCGCACGCGCAAGGTGCGACGGCGCTTCATCGCCGAGAAGTACGAGTCGGTGATCCACGCCCTCTACACCGACGCCGACCACTGCTGGGTCGAGGCGCAGGTGCGCTTCGAGGACGG
>JBBIJT010000044.1:0-25290 GCA_037445795.1 Betaproteobacteria bacterium
GGGCCTCGACCTGGCGGCCGTCCACGGCACCGGCCCCGAGGGCCGGGTCCTGCACGACGACCTCGCGCGGCACGCCTCCGGCGCGACGGCCCCGCCGCCCGCGGCCGCGCGCTACGCCAGGCGCGACGGCGAGCGGAAGGTGCCCGTGATCGGGCTGCGCCGCCAGATCGCGCAGCGCATGCAGGAGGCGAGCGCCCGCATCCCGCACTTCACCTACGTCGAGGAAGTCGACGTGACCGAGCTGGAGGCGCTGCGCGCCCGGCTGAACGCCGAGCGCGGGGCTGCCCGCGGCCACCTCACGGTGCTGCCTTTCCTCATGCGCGCCATCGCGCTCGCCGTCACCGCGTTTCCGGGCATGAACTCCCGCTTCGACGACGAGGCCGGCGTGGTGACGCGCCACGGCGCCGTGCACATCGGCATCGCCACGCAGACCGACGGCGGGCTCATGGTTCCCGTGGTGCGCCACGCCGAAGCGATGGACCTCTGGTCCGCCGCGGCGGAGGTCGCGCGCCTCGCGCAGGCCGCGCGCAACGGCAGGGCCACGCGCGAGGAGCTCGCGGGCTCCACGATCACGATCACGAGCCTGGGCCCGCTGGGCGGCATCGTGACCACGCCGATCATCAACCCGCCCGAGGTGGCCATCGTCGGCGTGAACCGCATCGTCGAGCGCCCGGCCCTGCGCGGCGGCCTCGTCGTGCCGCGGCTCGTGATGAACCTCTCGTCCTCGTTCGACCACCGCGTCGTGGACGGGCGCGAGGCGGCCGAGTTCGTGCAGGCGCTGCGCGGTTACCTCGAGTGCCCGGCGATGCTGTTCGTGGACTGACCGCCGCCCGCGGTCCCGGCCCTAATACATTCGTACTAGTCCGCCCGGAGGCGGCCCGCTACGCCTCCCGATGAATGTTCGCGCCTGCCGCGCCCGAACACACTGCCTCCCGTGTCGTCCCGACACCATCCACCAGGAGGCAACCATGCAAGCGATCGACGATCTCGAAGTGAAACGCTACCGGACCGTGGGCGCGATCGCGCGCTCCGCCATGCTGCTCGGCGTCCTGGCCGGGCTCGCGGCCGTCGGCGCCCAGGCGCCCGAACGCCGGCACATGACCCTCAACTGCGCGTACGACCCCGCCGCCACGGGCACGATGAGCGACGCGGCGCTGGAGATCCCGGGCGCCTGCGACACCGCGACCCGCGAGCCGTCGGCGGCCACCGGCGCCGCATCCGGCCCCGCCACCAACGCGAAGTACGGCGTCCCCGACGCCGCGACGTCGCTCGATCCGGGCGCGGCGGTCGAGCCGCTGCCGCCGACTTTCTAGGGAGGCCGCCATGACGAACCGCCTCCTCGCATCCGCGCTGGCCTGGGCACTCGCAGGCCCGGCCCTGGCCGGCCCCGTGGTCTCCGGCGACGGTGCATGCGGCATCCGCGCCGTCGACAACGAGTCGTTCCTCACCTGCGACGGCGAGCGCGCTCCCGAGCCCGTGATGCCCGGGAGCCAGCCGGCGTCGACGTTGCCCGCGGCGATCGCGGTGACGGCGGCGCAGGCGTGGCAGATCAAGAAGGACCTCGGCTGGCGGGTGCTTCTTGTCGACATCCGCGCCCGCGGCGAAACCGGGAGCACGGGCCGCCCCTCCGGAGCCGACGCCACCGTTCCCTTCACGGAGACCGGCCCCGCCCCCGAAGTCGGCCGCGCCTTCCTCGCAACGCTGGACGCACGGCTCGCCGCGGCCGGCCTGGGCTTCGGCGACCCGGTCATCCTGCTGTGCCACAACGGCGATTGCAGCCGGCTCGCGGCCGAACTGATGCGCGAACACGGCTACCTGCAGCTTTTCGCGGTGACCGACGGCTTCGATGGCTGGAACGTGGCGAGCGGCTATGGCCGCGCGGCACGGCCTTGAAGGATTGCCCGTCTCCTCCGGGCCTTCGCGGGGCGCGCCCGCCAGCCTCAGGCCGCCCCGCCCTTTTCGCCGCCCGCGAGAAGCCGTTGCGCGATGACGACCGCCTCCGTGCGGTTTCGCGCCCCGAGCGCGCGGAACACGGCCAGCAGGTGCACCTTCACGGTGGCCTCGCTGATGTCGAGCTCGCGCGCGATGAGCTTGTTGGGCTTGCCGTGCGCGAGGAGCCGGAGAACGTCGCCCTGCCTCGGCGTGAGCGAAGCGAGGGCTCCGGGCGAACCGGCGGGATTCGCGGGCGCGGCCTCGAGCAGGCGCGGCGGCGCGTACGTCCCGCCCGCGAGCACCAGCCTCACGGCCTGCTCGATGACCTGCGTCGAGTCCGACTTCGGGATGAAGCCGGCGACACCGAGGGAAAGCAGCTCGCGCACCAGCGTGCCGTCCTCGCTCGCGGAGCACACGATCACGGGCAGCGCCGGATGCTCCGTGCGAAGGCGCCGCACCCCTTCGACGCCTCCCATGCCGGGCATGTGCAGGTCGATGAGGACGAGGTCCAGGTCGGGGTCGGCGGCGGCGGCGGCGAGCGCGGACTCGGCGGTGGCGGCCTCCGCGAAGGTGGCGCCAGGCCCGAGCGGCGCGAGCGCGACCTTGAGCGCGACCCGCACCATCTCGTGATCGTCGGCGAGCAGGATTTTCATGGGCGGCCGCGGCGCGAAGCCCGGGAATGACGCCGGAGAAGGCGTCTTGCGGCCAGATACTACAATAGCGCCCGGAGCGCATGGGCGCGCGGCACGGGGCGGCGAGGGGCGATGAGACGAGCCACCGACGTACGTGAAGGGCTTTCCGCCGGGCATCGCGTCCGGGTCGCCGCGACACGCCTCCTGGCGCGGGCCTTCGCCTCGATCGCGCTCGCCGGGGCGATCGCCGGCTGCGGCGGCGGGGCCGGGGGCGACACCGCGGAATTCACGCGGGCCCGCTTCCTGAAGAGCGACGAGGCCACCCCGCCGGCCGAAGGCGCACCGTGGGCGGACCAGCGGCTGCCGGACGACTGGCTCAACACGCGCCCCGGCCAGACCGGCTTCGGCTGGTACCGCTTCACCGCCGAGGTGCCGCCGGGCGGCGGGCACGATTTCGGGCTCTATCTCACGGCGTCCCTGTCCAACGCGCAGCTCTTCGTGAACGGCGTGTTCGTGAGCCAGTCCGGGGACCTGCGGGGCGAGCCGCCGAAGCGCTGGGAGGCGGAGCAGCTCTTTCCCGTCCCCCGCGCCGCGCTGCGCGAGGGCGCCAACGTGCTCGACCTGCGCCTGTACGTGCCGCCCGACTCCCGAGGCGGCGTCGGCACGGTGCTGTTCGGACCGCACGAGGCCCTGTACCTGCGCGCCCTGCGCGACCAGGTCGGCCACTCCATCGGGCCGGCCGTCGCGAGCCTCACGATCTCGGTGCTCGGCCTGTTCATGATCGTCCTGTGGTTCCGGGCGCGCAACGAGCCCGACTACCTCATCTTCGCGGCGGCCTGCATCCTGTGGGGCCTGCACACGGGCGCGTCGCTCCTGCCCCGCGAGCCTCTGCCGCGGCCGCACTTCTGGGTCTGGTGGAACGCGGTGTACGTGCTGTTCGTGGTCCTGCTGTGCATCTTCGTCGTGCGCTTCGCGAAGGCCCGCTGGCCGCGGTACGAGCGCGGCTCGCTGCTCTACGCCGCCGCGGCGGTGCCCATCCTCTACGCCGCGCCGGCGCCGACCTTCGCCCTGTGGGCCGCAGGCGTGCGCCTGGGCGCCATCGCCATCGCGCTCGCCGCGCTCGTCGCCGTCGTGAGAAGCACGCTCCGCACGCGCGACGCCGTGGGCTGGATCCTGCTCGCGACCACCGCGGTGGCCGCCGCGTTCGGCATCCACGACTGGCTCGCCGTGCGCGACCCCGACAACCTGCGCCCGGTGTACCTCGTTCCCTACGTGGCGCTGCTCTTCATCGCGTTCGTGGGCTGGATGATGATCGACCGATTCGTGACGACGCTGCGCCAGTACGAGGCCCTCACCCGCGAGCTGGAAAGCCGGGTCGCGGAGAAGTCGCGCGCCCTCGAGGTCGAGGCGGCGCGGCAGGCGCAGCTGCGGCGCGAGGCGGAGAGCGCGAACCTCTCCAAGTCGCGCTTCCTCGCCGCGGCGAGCCACGACCTTCGCCAGCCCCTGCACGCGCTCGGGCTCTTCGCCTCCGCCCTCGACGAGCGCGTGAAGGAGGCCGGCAGCCGGGAGCTCGTCGGGCGCATCAGCCAGTCCATCGGCTCGCTCGAGACGCTCTTCGACCAGGTGCTCGACGTCTCCCGCCTCGACGCGGGCGCCGTGACGGCCGAGGTTCGCGCGGTGCCGCTCCAGCCGCTGTTCGACCGCATCGCCAACGACCTGTCCTCGGACGCGGAAGAGAAGGGGCTCGCGCTTCGCTTCGTGCCGACGGCGCGCGTGGTGCGGTCCGACCCGCACCTGCTCGAGCGGATCCTGCGCAACCTCGTCGCCAACGCCATCCGCTACACGCCGCGCGGCGGCATCGTGGTGGGCGCGCGGCGGCGCGGCGGGCAGGTCGCGCTCGAGGTGCGCGACTCGGGGATCGGCATCGCCGAGGAGGACCGGGCGCGCGTGTTCGAGGAGTTCTACCAGGTGGGCGGCGGCGAGCGGGATCGCCGCCAGGGACTGGGGCTCGGCCTCGCGATCGTGAAGCGACTGTGCGACCTCATGGGTCACGACCTGGCGCTCGAGTCCGCGCCCGGCCGCGGGTCGGTCTTCCGCATCGGGATGGCGGCGACGGCCGCGCCGGAGGAGCGGCCGCCGGGCGCCACGCCCGCGCCTGCCGGAGCCTTGCTCGCGGGCACCCGCGTCGTCGTGATCGACGACGAGCGCGACGTGCGCGACAGCATGGTCGCGCTGCTTCGCGCCTGGGGCTGCGAGGCCGAGGCCTTCGCCTCGCCTCGCGAGGCGCTCGCGGCGCGGCCCGCCGGCTCGCCGCCGCCTTCACTCCTCGTCGTGGACTACCGGCTGGACGCGGGCGCGGTCGGGCTCGATGCTGCCGCCGACCTGCGACGCGCGTGGGGCGCCGCGATTCCCGTGGTGATCATCTCGGGCGAGTCGTCGGGGGCGGAGCTCGCCCGCATCCGCGAGAGCGGACTGCCGCTGCTGCACAAGCCCGTGCCGCCCGCGAAGCTGAAGAGCCTGCTCATGCACCTGCGTGCCGCGCCACCCTCCGCCTGAGGGCGGCTACTTGCTGAAGCCCACCTTCGGCGGCTGGAGCCGGCCGTTCTTCATTTCCGACAGGAAGGCGGCATAGGTCGGAATCATGTCCCGGGCCTCGATCCTGCCCACGAGGACGAGAGCCTGCACGGCGTCCTGGGCCTCCACCGGCCCGTGTTCGCCCTGGGCCACCGCGGCCACGCCGGCCCCCATCGTGACCAGGCGGGCGAGCTTGGCGTCCAGCCCCACTGCCTGCGCGGCCTTCACGATAGCCTGGAGCATGGCGTCCGGGACATCCCACGACACGTGCAGTCGGCGTTCAAGGGCCGCCAGCGCCGCCCCCGTCGCCCGCAACGCCTCGCGCGCCCGCTGGCGGCGCATCCGCTCGAACCGGCGCGAGTCGACGGACGGACGGGCGTCCGGACGCCGGGACTTGCGCGCGACGGGATGGATCGACGGATCGCCCAGCAGGCAGAACTGGGCGAGCGTCTTGAGCTGGATCGGATCGTCGAGGCCCCGCCGGCCGATGAAGTCGTGGCGCGCCATCAGCGCAGCGCGCCCGAGGGACGCGCCGGCGAGCACGCGCTTCAGGAAGTGCCGGCAGATCAGGTCGCCCCAGCTGTTGCCCTCCGGCATGCCATAGGCGGTGGTGGTGCTGCCGAAGAACCCGTAGGCGCCCTCCTTGAGGTATTGCAGCGCCATCGCCCGCTGCCCGCGCGGCTTCGCCTTCGGGCCCTTCGGGTCGTAGACCTCCGCGCCGAAGCAGCACTCGGCGGCGACGACCGTACCCGGCGTGACCCGGCCCGCGAGGCTTGCCGAGGAGATGGCCGGCGGCTTGCCGTCGGCTTTCGGGTCGCGCCTGCGCGCCTTGCGCAGTTGCGGCCCCGGCAGCTCTCCGCGAAACAGGGGCTCGCAGGGGTCGCCGTGGCAATTGATGAAGTGCACGCGGGGTGCCAGCTTCGCACGGCTCCACTTGTCGGACTGGGGCGGCGCCGCGAGAAGCCGCGAGGATCCTCCGAACACCGCCTTTGCGGTGAGGCGGCTCGACTTCCTCCACGTCGCCGCCGTGAGGCCGAGCCAGTCGTCGTAGGCCTCCCGCGGCAGCGGCTTCGCCTGGGCCGCGAGCTTCAGCACCTTCACGAGATACGCGGGGCTGCGCGCGCCGGGCTCGTCCGGCAGGCGGCCGACCACCCGCGTCGGGCCCTGGAAGACGTCCGGGCTCGACGAGAACCCCGTGTCGCAGGCATACGGAAGGTCGCTCGGCACCTGCTCGTCGGGATCGCCGCCGGGCGCGAAGAAGAGGGAGCCCATCACGTTCTGGAGCGACTGCATCGGCACCACGTCCCACGAGCCGAGGATGAGGAGGTAGTGGGGCTTGCGCTTGCGGTCGATGGCGTCGATGGCACGCTTGGCGCCCTCCCGGTCCGCCGGACCGCCCATGGGCGCCGCGCCGAAGGGCTCCATGTCGGCGGCGCCGTCGAGGGCGACCAGGCGCGAGACGATGCCCCGCTCCGCATCCGCGGCGATGAGGCCGCCCACCGCCTTCATCACGCGCGAGACCGCCTCGCCGTACTTGGCTTCCAGGGCGCCCCTGTGGGTGACGATGATCTTGGTCTCGTCCATCGGCTCCTCCTCCGCGCGCGTCGTGCCGTGCCGGGGCAGTCTACCCGCCTTCCGGCCGCGGTAGCCGGGTGCGGGTAAGGGAGGCGGACTGTGGGATAATTCCACCCCCCGCCCGAACCGGCCGATCCAGGATCTCCCCGTGAAGAAACTCGCCTCGCTCCTCCTTTCGCTCGCCTTCGCGATCGCCGTCGCCGGATGCGGCGGCAGCCAGGGCAGCCCGGCGGACTACCCCAAGGACTTCAAGGTGGTGGCCGGCGACTCCGCCGTGCTCATCAGCTGGACGGCCGAGCCCGAGGTCCAGTACTGGCTCTTCTACGGCCCGGGCGCGAACATCACCACCTCCAACTGGGCGACGAGCAACGGGCGCGCGGTCGTGGGCGCCACGTCCCCGTACACGCTCACCGGCCTCACCAACGGCAGCACCTACTCGTTCACGATCAACGGCCGCAAGGACGGCGGCCCCGGCGGGCCGGGCGCCCCGACGCAGGTGATCGTGCCGCAGATCGCGGGCGGCAACTGGATCGTCGGCACGCCCCTCGGCACGGGCCGGCTGAACGGCGTGACGGCCGGGGTGGCCACCGCCGGCTACGCCAATATCGCCGTGGGCGCCGGCGGCACCATCTACACGAGCCTCAATGGCGCCGCGACCACGACGCCCACGAACCCCGCGGCGCCCGCCGACCTGAACGCGGTGCAGTACAGCGGCAGCGGCATCGTGGCCGTGGGCAACGGCGGCACCATCCTCTACAGCACGAACGGGACCGACTGGACGGCGCAGGCGAGCGGCACGACGGCCGACCTCTATGGCATCGGCAGCGTCTCCGTTGGCGGCTTCATCGCGGTCGGCAAGGCGGGCACCGTCCTCAACGGCGCGGCGGGCACGGCCTGGATCCCGGGCACCTCGGGCACGACGGCCGACCTCTACGCCGCGACCTTCGGGGTCGACCGCTACGTGGCGGTCGGCGCGGGCGGCACGATCATCACCACGAACGACGGCCTCAACTGGACGGCGCAGAACTCGGGCACCACCGCCGCCCTCCGCAGCATCGCCTACGGCGCGGTCTCTTCGACGTCGTCGGGCACCACGGTCATCACCAACACCTACGTGGCCGTCGGGGCCGGCGGCACCGTGCTCACGAGCAACGACACGCTGTCGTGGACGGCGCGGGGGCCCCTCGGCACCGGCGACCTGATGGCCGTCGTCTACGGAGGGCAGTTCATCGCGGTCGGCAAGTCCGGCGCCATCTTCACGAGCCCCGACGGGATCACCTGGACCTCCCGCACCTCCAACACGACCCAGGACCTCACGGCGATCGCGCGCACGCGGCTGGGATACACGGCCGTCGGGGAGGCGGGGACCAACCTGTCGACGTTCTAGTCCCTCGCCCCTCGCCCGGAGGGCGCGGGGAGCGCGCGGAAGAAGCCGTAACGAACGGCTCGCGCCGTTCGCCTACAATTCGCACCCCGGATCCTGCATTTCGTCCCGTCCCGGTGGCCACGAGCCGCCGGGGTGGCCTATCTTCACGCACCTTTCGACACCCGGAAGCACTGCCATGACGTCACGCCCCATCGCCTTCCTCGCCATCGCCATCGCCCTCGCCGCCTGCGGCAAGGAGGGGCAGGCGCCCCAGAAAGGCGCCGGCACGGGCCAGCCGCTGCTCGTTTCCGCCGAGGACGTCCACAGCATCCGCGCCAACACCCTCACCTCCGGCCCGGTCATCACCGGCTCCGTCCAGCCGGAGCGCCGCGCCGACCTGCGCGCCGAGGTCTCCGCCACCGTCCTGCAGGTGCCGCGCGAGAACGGCGATGCCGTGCGCCGCGGCGACCTCCTCGTGCGGCTGGACGACAACGCCATCCGCGACGGCCTCGCCTCGGCCGAGTCCGCCAGCCGCGCCGCCGCGCAGGCCTACGAGCAGGCCGAGCGCCAGTTCCAGCGCATGTCGACGCTGCGCACCTCCGGGATGGCCTCCGCCCAGCAGCTCGAGGACGCCGAGGTGCGCCGCAACAACGCCCAGAGCGACCTCGAGGGCGCCAAGACCCGCGTGGTCCTCGCCCGCCAGCAGCTGCAGCGCACCGAGGTTCGCGCGCCCTTCGACGGCATCGTGAGCGACCGCAAGGTCTCGGCGGGCGACACCGCCCAGGTGGGCAAGGAGCTCCTCAAGGTCATCGACCCGGCCAGCATGCGCTTCGAGGGCCTCGTCTCGGCCGACAACATCGGCAACGTGAAGGCCGGGCAGGGCGTGAACTTCCGCGTGAACGGCTATCCCGACCAGACGTTCACCGGGAAGGTGCGCCGCGTGAACCCGGCGGCCAACCCGACCACCCGCCAGGTCGAGGTGCTCGTCGACTTCACCGGCCAGAAGCAGCCCCGCCTCGCGGGACTCTACGCCGAAGGCCACGTCGAGACCGACGCGAGCCAGGACCTCACGCTGCCCGCCACGGCGCTCGTGCGCGAAGGGGACAAGGCCCTCGCCTGGCGCGTGAAGGACGGCAAGCTGCAGAAGGCGACGATCGACCTGGGCAGCCGCGACCCGAGGACGGGCGAGTACGTCGTGAAGAGCGGCCTCGCGGAAGGCGACCAGGTGATCCGCTACCCGAGCGCGATGCTCAAGGACGGCCAGCTCGTGCAGGCCTCCGGGCCGCCCGCGGCCACCAAGGCCGCCTCGACGGCCGACGCGCCCAAGAACAACTAGGGGGCCCCATGCTCCTGTCCGACTTCAGCATCAAGCGGCCGGTCTCCACGGTCGTGCTCATCATCGGCCTCATGTGCCTGGGGCTGCTCGCGCTCAAGAACCTGCGCGTCAACCAGATCCCCGACGTCGAGCAGCCGGTGATCGTGGTGGCGATCCCCTACCCCGGCGCCTCGCCCGAGACGGTGGAGCGCGAGATCGTGAACCGCGTCGAAAAGGCGCTCCAGTCGATCCCGCAGGTCTACCAGATCCGCTCCACCTCGGCGGAGAGCAGCGCGCAGATCGTCATCATCTTCAACTTCAAGAAGAACATGGTGGAGGCCTCCGACGAGATCCGCAACGCGATCGCCTCGGTCCGCCACAAGCTGCCGGTGGAGATGCGCGAGCCCATCCTGCGCCGGATCGACCCCTCGGCGCAGCCCATCATGCAGATGGCGCTCTCATCCGCCAGGCAGTCGCACGCCGAGATCTCGCGCCTGGCCGAGGACGTGCTCGCCGACCGGTTCCGCGGGATCGACGGGGTGGCCGTCGTCAACGTGAACGGCTCGCTCCGCCGCGAGCTGTCGGTGCTGCTGCGCGCCGAGAAGCTGCGCGAGTTCAACGTCTCCGTCACCGACGTCGTGAACGCGCTGCGCATGCAGAACACGACCGCCCCCGTGGGGCGCGTGAAGGGGGCCCTGGACGAGCAGAGCATCCGCCTCGTGGGCCGCATCGAGAGCCCGGCGGAGTTCGAGCAGATCGTGATCGCGCGCCGCAACAACCAGGTGGTGCGGCTGGGCCAGGTGGCGAGCGTGTCGGACGGGTTCGCCGAGCTCGCCGGCTTCTCGCTGCGCAACGGCAACCCCAACGTCGGGATCTCCGTGACGCGCTCGCGCGACGCGAGCACCGTGACGGTGGCCGCCAAGGTCCGCAAGCTGGTCGAGGAGATCAACAAGACCCTGCCCGCCGGCACGAAGCTCGAGGTCACCCAGGACGGGGGCGAGGACGCCGAGGCGAGCCTCAGGAACGTGATCGAGGCCCTCATCTTCGGCGCCATGCTCACGATCTTCGTCGTCTACGCGTTCCTCAACTCGTGGCGCTCCACGCTCATCACCGCGCTGTCGCTGCCGACCTCGGTGATCGCCGCCTTCATCGCCGTGTGGGCCTGCGGATTCACCCTCAACTTCATGACGCTCCTCGGCCTTTCGCTCGCCATCGGCGTGCTGATCGACGACGCCATCGTGGTGCGGGAGAACATCGTGCGGCACATGGAGATGGGCGAGGACCGCATGACGGCCGCCCGCGCGGGCACGGCCGAGATCGGGCTCGCGGTCACCGCCACCACCTTCTCCATCATCGCGGTGTTCATCCCGGTGGCCTTCATGGGCGGCGGCGCCGGCGAGTGGTTCCGGCCCTTCGCGCTCACCGTGGCCACCTCGGTGCTCGTGAGCCTCTTCATCTCCTTCACCCTCGACCCGATGCTCTCGGCCTACTGGGGCGACCCCGTGGGCTACCAGCACCAGGAGAAGAAGGGGGTCCGGCTCTGGCTCTCCCGCTTCAACACGTGGTTCGACCACCAGTCCGACCGCTACGGCAACGTGATCGCCTGGGCGCTGCACCACCGGCGCTCCATGACCGTCATCGCGGTCGCGAGCTTCGTGGGCGCCATCGCGCTGCAGGCCACGGTGGGCGGCTCGAGCTTCCTGCCCGCCTCCGACGTGGGCATGGTCGCGATCGACGTGCGCACGCCCTCCAGCGCGAGCCTCGAGTACGCGAAGCTCAAGGTGGAGAAGGCGGCCGAGCTGGCGCGCACCATCCCCGAGACCAAGGCGACCAACAGCCAGGTGAACGCGAGCGGCGGGCGCGTCTACGTGGACATCGGCAAGAGCACCGAGCGCCGCCGCTCCGCCGCCGAGATCGGCGTGGACCTGCGCGCGCTGATGGCGCGCCTAGTCGGGGCCGAGTACGTGGTCCTCGACGACCTCAACAACGGCGTGAGGAAGCCCGTGCAGATCCAGTTCTCCGGGCCGGACTCGCGCAAGCTCATGGCGATCACCGGCGACTTCATGGAGAAGCTCAAGAAGGTGCCCGGCGCGGTGGACGTGGGCCTCTCGGAGCAGGAGCCCAAGGACGAGCTCAAGATCGAGCTGGACCGCGGACTCGCGAACGCGCTGGGCATCGCGGTGGGCGACGCGGCGCAGGCGCTGCGCGTGGCGTTCGCCGGCGTCGAGGTGGGCGACTGGGTCGACCCCACGGGCGAGACGCGAGACGTCGCGGTGCGCCTGCACCCGGAGGACCGCGTGGACGCCGACAACATCGAGCGCCTGCCGATCGCGGTGAGCGGCAGCAGCATGATGGTCCCGCTGGACCAGATCGCGAGCGTCACCATGGGCAAGGGCCCGGCGCAGATCCAGCACCAGGACGGCAAGCGGATGATCGCGGTGTCGGCCAACGCGCAGGGGCGCTCGCCCGGCGAGGTCACGGCCGACGCGATGAAGATCGCGAAGCAGATCGAGTTCCCGGCCGGCTACGGCCTCGAGCTGGGCGGCGCCTCGCGCGACCAGAAGGAGGTCTTCTCCGAGATGGCCATCGCCCTCGTGATGGGCATCGCGCTCATGTACCTGGTGCTCGTGATGCAGTTCGGCTCCTTCACCGCGCCCATGCCGGTGATGCTCTCCCTGCCGCTCAGCCTCATCGGCGTCGTGCTGGCGCTGCTCGCCACGCGCGGGACGCTCAACCTCATGAGCTTCATCGGCGTCATCATGCTCATGGGGCTGGTGGCCAAGAACGCGATCCTGCTCCTCGACTGCGCCCGCAAGGAGGAGGCCCAGGGCGTGGCCCGCGAGGAGGCGCTGATGCACGCCGGGCGCGTGCGCCTGCGGCCCATCCTCATGACGACGTTCGCGCTCATCGCCGGCATGCTGCCCGTGGCGATCGGCCTGGGCGAAGGCGGCGAGTTCTACCGCCCCATGGCGGTGGCGATCATCGGCGGGACGATCACCTCCACGATCCTCACGCTGCTCGTGGTGCCGACCTTCTACGACTCCATCGAGATCTCGCGCGACCGCGCCTTCGCCAAGTACCGCGTCCGCGAGACGCGCTGGAACCCGCTGGTGGCGTTCGTGCTCACCGTGACCGAGGCGCTGCTCGCCGTCCTGGGCATCCGGGCGGCCTGGCGCGCGCTGAAGAAGCTCGCGGGCCGGCTCCGCGGGCGTGGTTCGCGCCCGTCTCCCGAGCCCGTGGCCGGAGACTGAAAAAAAGAAGGGGTGGCCCGATCGCTCGGGTCCACCCCCAAGAGGCCCGGAGGAGTCGGGCGTAGCTTCAGGGTCCCGTGCCGGTTGCGGCCCCGGCCGCGTCCGCGGATCCGGACGCCTCGGCGTAGAGCAGCTGGCGACCGCACATGGCGGGACCGCTAGGCGAGGCCCGGGAACGGGACGGCGAGGCCGGCATGGGCCGCGGCGATCACGACGACCGCCACCCCCGCGCACAGCACGGCGAGGTTGGCGATGCCGTCCAGGCGCAGGCCCGCGTTCCAGTTTTCGTCGGCGGGTTGTGCCGGCTCGGCGGCCTTGGCGACAGGCCGGCCGTCGGGGCCGACGTCCTCGGGAACCAGCGCGCGCATGTCCACGAGGGCTTCGCGCAGCAGGCGGTACTTGCGGTAGTCGGGTCTTTCCATGGGTTGGCAGGCGTTCATCTCGGTCTCCCGGGCTGGTGCAGCGTTGGCTGCGTTGTCGATGGGCCAACTCTCCGCCTCGGGGTGGCCCCGCGTCCTTTGGGAATCCTGAAAGATCCTTAAGGCTCGACCGGGAAGGTAATATCCTGCGGAAACAAGGGCTGCCCGCCGCGCGGCGTGGTCCGGGGAGGGCGCGTGTCGCAGCGTTTCCGTTTCGGGCGGATCGACGTCCGTCCCGCCGAGCGCCGGGTGCTCGTGGGGGGCAAGGCCGCTGCCCTGGGCGGCCGGGCGTTCGACGTCCTCGTCGCGCTCATCGAGCGCCGCGACCGCGTCGTGAGCAAGGACGAACTGCTCGAAGTCGCCTGGCCCGGGCTCGTGGTCGAGGAGAACAACCTCCAGGTACAGATCTCGACCCTGCGCCGGATCCTCGGCGCCGACGCCATCGCCACGGTCTCCGGGCACGGCTACCGCTTCACCCTCGAACCCGACGACGCCGCCGAGGTCACGCCCGCGGCCCCCGCCGAGCGCCGCCACAACCTGCCCGCGCTGCTCACCCGGTTCATCGGCCGCGAGCGCGAGACGGGCGAGGTGAGGCAGCTCCTCGCCTCCTCGCCCATCGTGACGCTCACCGGGTTCGGCGGCACCGGCAAGACGCGGCTCGCGCTCGAGGTCGCGGCGATGGCGCGGCAGGACTACCCCGACGGCGCCTGGTTCGTGGAGCTCGCGCCCCTGGCGGACGCGGAGCTCGTCCCGCAGGCGGTCGCGGCAGTGCTCGGCGTGAAGGAGGCCAAGGCGACGGCGGAGCAGGGCGTGCTCGCTTCCCTCGTCGAGCACACGAAGGGCAGGCGCCTGCTCCTCATCCTCGACAACTGCGAGCACCTGGTCGGCGCCTGCGCCCGGCTCGCCAAGGCGCTCGCGGAGTCGAACCCGCGGCTCAACATCCTCGCCACCAGCCGCGAGGCGCTTCGCCTGGCGGGCGAGTCGTGCTATCCCCTCTCGCCACTCGCCGTGGCGGACCTCGACCAAGCGGTCGGCGCCGAGACGGTGGCGCGAAACGACGCCGTGCGCCTGTTCGTGGACCGCGCCATCGCCGCCCAGCCGGCCTTCCGCCTGACGGACGCCAATGCGGGCGCCGTCGCGCGGATCTGCCAGCGCCTCGACGGCATCCCCCTCGCCCTGGAACTGGCCGCCGCGCGGGTGCGGGCGCTTTCCGTCGACGCGATCGCGGGCCGCGTGGGAGAAAGCCTGCGGCTGCTCGCCAAGGGCGACCCGACCGCCCTCGCGCGCCAGCAGACCCTCCGGGCGCTCATCGACTGGAGCCACGACCTCCTCTCGGAGGGCGAGAAGGCCACGCTGCGGCGCCTCGCCGCGTTCGCGGGAAGCTGGACGGTGGAGGCGGCCGAGGCGGTGGTGGTCGGCGGAGCCATCGAGGAGCAGGCCGTCCTCGAACTGGTCGTGGCGCTGGTCGAGAAGTCCCTCGTCGTTCCGGAGCAGGAGGGCGGGCGCTACCGGCTGCTGGAGACCGTGCGCGAGTACGCGGCGGAGCGCCTCGAGCAATCGGGGGAGGCGGACGCCGTCCGGGGCAGGCACCTCGCGTGGTTCCTCGCGCTCGCCGAGAAGGCGAGCGCCGAGATCGTCGGGCCCGACCAGGCGGCGTGGCTCGCCCGCCTCGACCTCGAGCGCGAGAACCTCCTCGCGGCCCACGCGTGGTGCGATCGCGACCGGGCGGGGGCCGAGCCGGGGCTCAGGCTCGTGCGCGCGCTGCGCCGGTACTGGGTCAACCGCGGCCTGCCGGGCGTGGCCCACCGGCTCGTGGTCGAGGCGCTGGCTCGCCCCGGGGCCGGCGAGCGCACGCTGGTGCGGTGCCGCGCGCTGTTCGACGCGGGCCAGCTCGACTCGTGGACGGGCCGCTACGCCGAGGCGCAGCGCTCGCTGGCCGAGAGCCTCGCGATCGCCCGCGAGCTGGGCGACGATGCCCGGGTGGAGGCGGCGCTGCAGTCCCTGGGACTCGCTGCGCTGGGGCTCGGGAACCTGCCCGCCGCCCGCGGCCACTTCGAGGAAGCGCTCGAGCGGGCGCGGGCCCTGGGGAACAAGCGCGAGCTCGCCGCCGCCCTCATCGCCGTGGCGCAGCTGCACCGGCTGGAAGGCAAGCCCGATTCGGCCGAGCCTCTATACGGGCAGGCGGTGGACCTCGCGAGGAGCCTGGGGGACCGGGAAACGATCGCCATCGGCCTCCTCAACCTCGCCATGGTTTCGATCGGCCGCGGAGCGCCCGGCCCCGCCGCGGGCTTCCTCGCGGAAGCGATCGCCATCGCGGAGGAGACCGGCTCGAAACCGGTGGGACAGGGCGCACTCGACGTCTGCGCGGGCCTCGCGTCGGCGCGAAAACAGTGGGAAACCGCGGCGCGCTTCCACGGCATGGCACAGGCGCAGCTGGGACTCACGGGCCTGCATCGCGATCCCGCCGACGAGGCGTTCCTCGCCCCGAGGGTCGCAGCGGCAAGGAAGGCGCTGGGCGCCGCCTCCTGCGAGGCGGCACAGGCGTCAGGGCACGGCCTCGGCTACGAGCAGTCCCTCGCCGAGGCCCGCGCCTGGATCAATCGTTGAGGACGAACGGGTCCTTCGTGAGGAGGTTGCCCTTCGAGTCCTCGATGTTGACGTGGTACTTGTAGAAGCGCCCCTGCCCGTCCTTCCCGTGGAGGTTGTCGCAGGAGAACTTCATCTCGTTGTTCTCGCGGCGGCAGTTGATGATTTCGCCCGCGGCGTTGGCGTCGAACGCGATCCCGTCCTTCAGCCTGAAGCGGTAGTCCTTGTCCTTCAGGTGCCAGGTGATCGTGCCCTTGACGCCTTGTCCGAACCGCAGCACTTCCGGCGCCTCGGGCACGCCGTTGACCACCTCCACGTCGGCGTCGAACTTGTTCAGGTGCACCGTGGATACCCGCACCGGCGGAACGCACGCGCACCCGGCCACACCGATCACCATCGCAGCGACGCAAAGCCCGATCGTCTTCTTCATCGTCATCTCCCCTCCGCGTGGATCCGGAAGCGCAGAATCGTGCGCCGGTTTGCGCTGACGCACAAGCGAGGCTCCCGGCAGTGCTAGAGTGCCGCCAATCCACCCCCCACGTTCCCCGACGCCCATGAAACTTGCCCTCGCCGCACTGCTCGCCCTGGCCCTTCCCGTCCATGCCTTCGACCTGCAGGGCCACCGCGGCGCCCGCGGCCTGGCGCCCGAGAACACGGTTCCCGCGTGGAAGAAGGCGCTGGAGCTCGGCGTCGACACCATCGAGTGCGACATGGCCATCACGAAGGACGGCGTGGTGGTGGTGCACCACGACCTGCGCCTCAACCCGGATACCACGCGCGGCCCCGACGGCAAGTGGCTGGACAAGCCCGGCCCCAACATCGCCGACCTCACGTTCGAGGAACTGCAGAAGTACGACGTGGGGCGCCTCAAGCCGGGGACCAAGTACGCGGAGGAGTTCAAGTACCAGGAGCCCGCCGACGGCACGCGCGTCCCGAGGCTCTCGGACCTCTTCGACCTGGTGAAGAAGTCGGGCAACGCCAAGGTGGGCTTCGACTGCGAGACCAAGGTCGACCCCAACGACCGCGCCGCCACCCGTCCGCCCGAGGAGTTCGCGAAGCACGTGGTCGCCGAGATCCGCAAGCACGGCATGGCCGGGCGCATGATGATCCAGTCCTTCGACTGGAGCACGCTCCAGGTGGTGCAGAAGGTGGCGCCGGAGATCCGCACGATGTACCTCTCCTCGCCGCGCACGCTCAAGGCCGACGGCCCCGGCAGGCCCTCGCCCTGGCTCGCGGGGTTCGCGCCGGAAGATCACGGCGGGAGCGTGCCCAAGGCGGTCAAGGCCGCGGGCGGGCGGATCTGGGCGCCCAACCAGACCTTCCTCACGCCCGAGATGCTCGCCGGGGCCCACTCGCTGGGCATCGTCGTCATCCCGTGGACGGTCAACAACCCCGAGATGATGAGGAAGCTCCTCGACATGGGGGTGGACGGCATCATCTCCGACCGGCCGGACCTGGTGCAGGAGGAGCTCAAGAAGCGCAAGTAGGCGTCCCGGGCGCTCCTGTCATCCGCAGGCGCCAGTCCCGCGTTAAGGGGCTCCCCGGCCATCAGGCCGCCCGACCAGGGAGAGCCCCGTGTTCGAATCGCTGCAGTCCGCCCTCGCCGCCAACCAGCTCGTCTCCGGCGGCATCGCGCTGGCCGCCCTCGGCGTGGCCGCCATGTGGCTGCGCGACCTCCCGGGGAAGTTCGCCGGCTGGGCCAGGCACTTCGTCGTCACCACGCTCACCGTGGACAGCCGCGAGGAGCTCCTCTTCCCGGCGCTGGTCGAGTACATGGACACGCGCGAGGCCCTGCGCCGCCTCAACAACTTCACGATCCGCGCCGTCCGCGACCAGGACTCCAACTACCAGAGCCTGCACGACGAGCTGCAGCAGGGCGGCCGGCCGCGCATGGCCGTCTCCCCGGGCGAGGGCTTCCACGTCTTCTTCCTGGACGGGCGCCTCATGTGGATGAAGCGCGAGGTGCAGGTGGGCATGGCGGTGGTGGAGCGCATCACGCTCTCGACCCTGGGCCGCGACAAGGCCCCGCTGGAGGCGCTCGTCCACGCCGCGATGGAGCACCGCATCGCCCGCGAGCTGAACCGCATCGCCATCTACGTCCCCAGCTCCTACGGCAACGACTGGACGCGCGCGCGCCTCGGCAACAACCGCAAGCTCGATTCCGTCGTGCTCAAGGCCGGGCGGAAGGAGGCCATCCTCGCCGACCTCGAGCGCTTCTTCGCGAGCCGCACCCGCTACGAGACGCTCGGCATCCCGTGGCGCCGCGGCTACCTGCTCTACGGCCCGCCCGGCACGGGCAAGACGTCGCTCGTCACGGCGCTCGCCTCGGAGCTCGCGCTCAACGTGTGCGTGCTCTCGCTCGCCTCGCCCAACGTCACCGACGAGAAGATCGGCAACCTCCTCGCCAGCGTGCCGAGCCGGTCGGTGATCCTCATCGAGGACGTGGACGCCTTCTTCCAGGCCCGCACGAAGGCCGACGCGCAGGTGCGCGTGTCGTACTCGGGCTTCATCAACGCGCTGGACGGCGTGGCGGCCCACGAGGGCTCGGTGGTGTTCCTCACCACGAACCACCCGCAGCTCATCGACGAGGCGGCGATCCGGTCGGGCCGCGTCGACTTCCGCCTGGAGCTGGGGCCCTGCGACCGCGACCAGCTCGAGCGCATGTTCCTCAAGTTCATCGACGATCCGGAGGCGGCCCGGCGCTTCGCCGACGCCGTCGAGCCCGGCCTCTGGTCGCCGGCGCAGGTACAGGAGCGCCTCCTCAAGGCCGCGACCGTCGAGGAGGCGATCGCACTCTTCCGGTCCCGCGACGACGCGGTGGCCGTCCTGCGGGCCGCTTGATCCCCGGGGGCGGTTCATGGACACTTCGCCGGTCCAACCCGGAGGAGATGCCCATGCACCGCCTTGCCGCCGTCGCGATGGCCGCCCTGCCCGCATTCGCCCTCGCCGACACGTGCCCCTGGCTGGGCGATGACGTCGCCGCGCAGGTGATCCTCGTGAAGCCCACGGAGGTCAAGCTCGAGAAGGATCCCGTTCCCGCGAATTCCAACGGGCTCGTCTCCTCGACGACCTGCCGATTCAAGGGAAGGGACGAGGGACTCGGGCAGCTCTCGGTGATCGTGGGCGACTTCGGCAACGAGGCGAACGCGAAGGCCCGCTACGACGCCGAACTGAAGAGCCAGGCTTCCCGCGCGAAGCCCTCGAAGATCGACGGCAACCCCGCCTTCTTCACGATGAACCGCGGTTTCTCCGGCGGCACCTTCGCGCAGAAGGGCAGGTATTTCGTCTTCGTCTCCCACGTCTTCAGCAAGCGGGTGAACGAGGCGATCAAGAAGGACCCCGACGGGGGCCCGCTCTCCACGCACGAGGTGGCGAAGCGGGTCCTCGCCAAACTGTAGGCGCCGCCGCGCCGGGCTATTTCGCCTCGGCGATCTGCTTCAGCGTGAACGTGTAGCTCGCCTTGTCGAGCGGCTTGTGGCAGGCGAGGCACTCGGCCTGGTTCACGCCGGGCCGGTGCTTCTTGTCGAGCGTGAAGACGGCGTAGTTCCAGTCCTCGTTGCGCAGCATCTCCGGGATGTCCCGGCCCCAGCCCGCCTCGCGCGCCATCGCGGTGTAGAAGAGGAGCTTCTCCGGCACGAAGTGGCCGTCGGCGCCGGTCACCGGCTTCTGGTCCGCGTCGAGCTTCGCCGCGTGCACCTCCGCGAAGAGAACCGAGCCGTCCGGAAGAGGCTTGCCCGCCTTGGCCGCCTGCGCCGCCGCCTTGTTCGCGTAGTAGTGGCGCACCTGCTTCGTCGCCGGGAAGTCGATCGTGTGGTACATCACGAATGCCGTCTTGTAGCCCTCGGGGAACGTGACCGAGGTCTTCGCGAGGTTCGGGAGGAAGTCGGATTTCGCGCCCGTGCCGGCGCCGGGCTGCGCGGCGAAGTACGCGGCGACGTTGGCGATGTCCGCCGCGCTCAGTTGCGCGGCGATCGCGTTCATCACCGGGTTCTTGCGCGTGCCCTCCTTCAAGGCCTTGAGCTGCGACTCGAGGTAGCCCGCGCGCTGGGCGGCGAGGTTGGGGATGGCGTCGCTCACGCTCACGCCGGCGGGGCCGTGGCAGGCCGCGCAGACGGTGGCGACCTTGGCGCGCCCGGCCTCGATGTCGGCGGCCTGCGCCAGGGGAGCGGCGGTGGCGATGGCGATTGCGAGAGGCGCGAGCGAACGTTCGTGGAGCGTCATCGTTGTTCTCCTTGTAAGGGCACCCCTTCCCAGGGTGGCATGCAGGATAACAGGGACGGCAGCGCGCCTATTCCCGGCGCTCGCGCCGTCAGTCGTCGATCGCGAACTGGCGCGCCGAGACGAGCTCCCACTTCTCCAGGCGCACGTACCGGCGCGCGAACCTGGCGTCCAGGTGGTAGCTGCTGCGCTCCCAGCGCACGGGGAAATTGAGGTACGGCACCTGCCAGATCGTCTCCTCCAGGCTGTTGCGCGGCCCGTTGCCGAAGCCCTGCAGGCGGAACGCCTCGAATGTGCCGGCTGGTACCGTCACGGTCTCCCGCGCCACGATGGCGAAGTCGATCCGGATAGCGCGCTCCGCGCCGATCCTCCGGCCCTCCCGCTCGCTTACCACGGTGCCGGAGTAGGCCGCCGTCCACTTGCGCCCCACGTAGAGCTCGGCCGGCACGAACTGCGCCCGTGTGTCGAACAGCGTGTCGCGCGTCTGCGTGTAGTTGCCCATGAGGTCCCAGACCGTGCGGCCGCCATTGATCTCTACGCGGTCCTGGTCCTCGTCGACCTTCGTCACGCGGTGGCGAGTGGTCTCCGACCTGCCCGACTTCCTCAGGCCCGCTACTGCGTAGACCGCCTCGTCCCCCACGCTGTAGCGCCGGCCAAGCGGATAGTGGCCGGCGGAGTTCGGGTTCTTCGGGCGCGCGAAGATCTCGGGCACCGGAAGGCCCTCGCCCAGCACGAAGAGGGGCTCGCCCTTGCGCGACGACTTCTTCACGCCGGAGGTGGAGGCGCCCGCCAGCTTCACCACCGGATCGGCTTCCCAGCGGGGGAGCGCAACGATCTCGTCCTTTTCCCAGCCGCTCACGATTTCCTCCTCAGGTTGCCCTTCGGGTCGTAGTAGAGCGAACCCTTGGGCAGCGCGTCGTACTGCGCCTCGGTCGAGATGCGCGGCGGCTCCTTCGCGGCTTCTTCCGCGCCAGGCCCGGCCGGCGCGCCGGCCACGGCGGCCGCCGGCGCCGCCAGGAGGCGCGAAAGGCGCACCTGCGCCACCTCCGCGAAGCGCCCGTTCGGAAAGCGCTTGAGGTAGGCGACCCAGTCGTCGGGATTCCTCGACGACTTCGTGGCGTTCCAGAGCGCGATGTCGGCCTCCACCTCCGCCTCGAGTTCCTCCTCGGAGAGCTTTCGCCTTCCCTCGCGGAACAGGTAGAGGTCGCCTTCGAGGGACGTCGTCTCCCAAGGCACCTGCCGCCCGCGCGAGGCGAGGCGCACGTTCAGCCGCACGCGCTTCAACGCGTCCTCGAAACGCACCGCGCGAACCGACAGCTCGCGCAGGAGGTTCTCGGTGTAGAGGCTGTTCCTGCCGCTTCCGTCCGAGGCCACGCTGCCCGGCGCCGTCGAATAAGCCAGCAGGCTGCCCTGCGGCGCGTCGAATTGCGAAAGGCCCTTCTGCTCGGGACGGTAGCCGCCGCCGAAGGGGTCGTTGCGGCACGCGTCGAGCACGATGACGAAGGTCTTGCCCTTCGCCTCCGAGAGCCGGCGCAGGATGAGCCCCAGGTCGACGCAGCGCGCCGCGACCTGTTTGGCATCCTCCACCCGCGCGTCCACGGGCACGAGGAAGTTCTGCCACTCGAGCTGCACGCCGTGCCCCGCGTAGAAGAACGCGACCTCCTTCACCTCGGGCTTGCGGATGGCATCGCCGAAACGGCCGATCGTCTCGAGCATGCGTTCGTGGCCGCCGTCCAGGAGCGACTCGACCGTGAAGCCGGCCTGTGCGAAGAGGCCGGCCATCGCGCCTGCGTCATTGCGCGCATTGGCGAGGGGCGCATCGCGGTAGGCGTCGTTGCCGACGACGAGCGCCTGGCGGGAAGGATCCGCTTCCGTCTCGCGGGCGAGCGACGGCAGCGCCGCGGCGGCCGGAATGGCCACCATCGCCTGCATGAAGTTCCGTCGCGTGGCCATGTCGGGAGCCGTTTGCGCGCATCCTCACACAAAGCGCGGGCCGCGGCCAGCGGACCGGCTTTGACCACCACCCGTCCCGCAGTGCAACATTCACCCATGACGATCCGGCGCCTCCTCGTTGCCGCCCTCACCTCCATCCTGGCCTCGACCGCGTGGCCGGGCTTCGCCGAGGTGAAGGTGGCGCTCGTGGTCGGAAACGCCGCCTATCCCGCGGCGCCCCTGCGCAATCCCGTCAACGATGCCAGCGCCATCGCCTCTCGCCTCAAGGCCATCGGCTTCGACGTGACGCTGAAGACCAACGTGACGCAGCGCGAGATGACGCGCGCCGTGAGCCAGTTCGGGCAGGCCATCAAGCCCGGCAGCGTCGCGCTCTTCTACTACGCCGGCCACGGCATGCAGGTGCGCGGCCGCAACTTTCTCATCCCGGTGGATGCCGACATCCAGAGCGAGGCCTCGGTGCGCAGCGAAGCCGTGGACCTCGACCTCGTCCTGGAGCAACTGGGGCCCTCGCGGCTCGGCATGGTCATCCTCGACGCCTGCCGCAACAATCCCTTCGAGGGGCGATTCCGATCCTCGCGCGGCAGCGGCCTCGCGCAGGTGGACGCGCCCAAGGGCACGCTCCTCGCCTACGCCACGGCGCCGGGCAAGGTGGCCTCCGACGGCGACGGCGCCAACGGGCTCTACACCGCGGAGCTCCTCAAGGCGATGGACACCCCCGGCGCCAAGGTCGAGGACGTATTCAAGGCCGTGCGCGTGAACGTGATCAAGGCCACCGCCGGCGAGCAGGTCCCGTGGGAGTCCTCGTCGCTCACCGGGGACTACTACTTCCGTCCCGCGGCGGCCAGGGCGGAGGAGGCGAAGGCTTCGCGCGAGGCGAAGGCCTCGCAGTCCGAAATGCAGGCGAAGCTCGAGGCGGAGCGCCAGGCGCGCGAGAAGGATGCCGAGCTCATCAAGGCCGAGATGGAGAAGCTTCGCGAGGAGGTGCGACGCCTCTCCGCCGCCTCCGCGGCCCCTGCCCCTGCCCCCGCGGAACCGGCCAGGACCGAGACGAAGCCTGCGATGACGGAGACGAAGCCCTCGCCGGAAACGAAGGTTGCCGTGCCCCCGGCGCGAGAGCCCGCGCAATCCCCGCCGCCGACCGCCCCGGAACCGGCGGCCGCAAAGCCCCCGGGAAGGACGGACCTCGCGAGCGCAGCGCCGCCGAAGCGCCTCGCGATGGAGCAGGAGTGGAAGCGCCGCTTCGAGATGGTCGAGGGACAGCGCGGCCACCTCACGCTGTCCAAGGCGCTCGCGCTGCTGCTGGGCCCGTTCAGCGACGAGCAGCTCCTCGCGATGGTGACGAGGGAGCGGGAGCTTCGCGACCTCCCCTTCAGCAGCGCCTACGCCATTGGAATCGCGGAGAAGGGCCACATCGTGCGCGCCTGGACGTGGGGCGAGCGCTCCCCGCACGTGGCCGGCGTGTCCGCCGCGGAGCGCTGCAACCGCGCCTCGCGCGTGCCCTGCAGCGTCGTGGTGGTGAACGGGGAATTCCGCGAGCAGGCGTTCCTCGAGTGGGCACGCAACGCCGCGCGGCGGCCGCCCGGCGAGGTGCGCGCGGAGCTGCTGAAGCTGAGGCCGGTGACCCGCTAGCCTGCGCTACTCGACCACGGTCTGCGACTGCTCGCGCAGGTACTGCGTGACGTAGTAGAACGAGCCGATGTTCTTGCCCGTGGAGCCCGAGCCCTTCCAGCCGCCGAAGGGCTGGTAGCCGGGCCACGCGCCGGTGGTCGCACCCTGCGGCCGGTTCACGTAGACGACGCCGGCCTCGATCCTCTCGAGGAACTCGCCGACTTCCTCCGGCGCGCCGTAGAACCCGGCCGTGAGCCCGTACTCGGTGTCGTTTGCGCGGCCGATCGCCTCGTCGAGCGAGTCCACCGCGCCCAGGAGCACGAAGGGCAGGAAGTGCTCGTCGTGCCATAGCCGAGATTGCCACGGCGCGGTGGCGACGGTCGGCGCGACGAAGTAGCCGCGCGCGAGCGCGCCCTCCGCGAGCTCCCTTCCGCCCGCCAACACCGCGCCCGTCGCCGCGACTTCCGCCGCGATCTTCCGGTAGCGTTCGCGCGCCGCGGCATTGATCACCGGTCCCATCCAGTGGCGCCGCTCGGTGGGATCGCCCACGGCCGTCTCGTCGGCGAGCTTCGCAAGCCGCGCCGCCAGCTCGCCCATCACCGGGCGCTCGACGAGCACGCGGGAGGCGGCCGAGCATTTCTGCCCCTGGAGGCCGAAGGCCGAGCGGTGGATGCCCGTGGCCGCGCGATCGAGGTCCGCGTGCCGCGTCACGATGACCGGGTTCTTGCCGCCCATCTCCGCGATGCAGGGCCGGGGGTAGCGGCCCCCGCCGAAGCGGCGCACGAGCCCCATGCCCACCTCGGGCGAGCCCGTGAAGGTGATGCCCGCGACGCCCGGGTGCCCCGCGAGGGCCTCGCCCACATCCGATCCTTCGCCGGTCACGTGGCTCACGACGCCGTCGGGCAGGCCCGCGTCGCGAAAGGCCTGCATGAGGAGCGAGCCGCACCACGCGGTGTCGCTCGCCACCTTGAAGACCACGGTGTTGCCCGCCACGAGGGCGGCGCCCACGGGCCCACCGGCGAGCGCCAGGGGGAAGTTGAAGGGCGCGATGACGGCCCACACGCCGTAGGGTTTCATCACCGTGCGGTTGTGGCTTGCGTAGCCCTTCAGCGGATCGTCCGGCAGGAAGCGCACGAAGCCGCCGTTCTCCTCCATCTCGGCGCAGTACCATGCGATGAGGTCGGCGGTCTCCTGCACCTCGCCGAGGGCCTCCATGCGGTTCTTGCCCACCTCGAGCGCCATGGCGGCCGCAATGTCGTAGACCCGCTCCTCGATGAGCGCAGCCGCCTTCCTCAGCATCGCCACACGCTCGGGCCACGGCGTCGCGGCCCAGGGGCGGAACGCGGCGTGCGCCGCAGCCACGGCGTGGGCGACGTCCTGCGCCGTGCCGCGCGGGAAGCGCGCCAGGAGCCAGTCGCGGTCGATGGGCGAGCGCGACTCGAACTCGGCATTCCCGAGCCGGTCCTCGCCGCCGATGCGCATCGGGTGGAGCGCGCCAAGGCGCCCCTTCACCCGCGCGAGGGCATCCTCGAACCGCCGGTGCAACTCCTCCGGCGGGTCGAACATCGTCGAGTAGGTGAGCTTGAAGGATTCGCCCATGGCCGCTTCCGACGCCCCGTCAGGTGAGCGCGATGTGCTCGGGATCGTCCTGGTGGTGACGCTCGAACTTGAGGAAGTCGTAGTAGCCGCAGCGCGATCCGCCGGGAAAGTCGCCGCAGATGCCCGGGCGCGCCTCGTAGACGGTGCAGCGGCGCTTTTCCTGGTCCAGGAACACGCAGGCCGACTTGAAGACGCCATCCTTTCGATGCCTCAGCACGCGCGCCTTGCCGTTCTCGTCGAGGCGAGTGAAGCGCTTCTCGGC
>JBBIJT010000045.1:0-24802 GCA_037445795.1 Betaproteobacteria bacterium
CTCTCGGCGGTGGCCCAGGAGCTCAAGAGCTCCGTCGCCGGCTTCAAGCTCTAGGAAGCCATGTCCGCGCGCCCCTCCGACGGATTCGATCTCGGCCCGCTCAGCTGGGTCAAGACGGAGATCGACCATTCGCTGGGGCAGGCGCGCGACAACCTCGACAGGATCGCCGCCGCGCCGGCCGACCGCGGCCCCGTCAAGTACATCCTCACGCACCTGCACCAGGCGACGGGCGCCCTCGCGATGGTGGGCCTGGGGGCGGCCACGCGGTTCAACGAGGAGCTCGAGAAGCTCGTCGCCTCCGTCGAGTCGTGCGACTCGAGCCAGGTCCCGGCCATCGTGCCGGTGGCCAAGCGGGCGATCGCGACGCTTTCGGGCTACCTCGACGCCCTCATCGGCGGCGAGCCCGACCGGCCCATGACGCTCCTCGCGGGCTACCTGGAGCTCAACCGGGCGCGCGGCGCGACGGATGCGAACGAGGGCGACCTGTTCCACCCCGACCTTTCCGCGGCGCTTCCGCCGCCCGCCGAGCCGGCCGCCGCGATGGACGACGCCGTGCTCGCCAAGGCGCTCGCGCACCAGCGCATGCAGTACCAGCAGGGCCTGCTCCGCGCGCTGCGCGGAGGGGATGCCGCGGAGGCGTTCCGCCCGCTCCAGGAGGCGATCGCCGCGATCGAGTCGCTGCAGGCCGCGACGCCCAACCGCGGGTTCTGGATGGCGGCGGCGGGCTTCTTCGACGCCCTCGCGCAGGGCGGGATCGCCCTCGACCACCGGTCGAAGCCCCTTCTCGCCAAGGTGGACCAGCAGGTCAAGCAGCTGATGGACGGATCGGCCAAGGTCCCCGAGCGGCTCTTCCGCGACCTGCTGCTGCAGGTCGGGCGAAGCAAGGCGCTGACGCCGAGGATCGCGGCGCTCAAGGCCACCTTCCGCCTCGACGGGCTGCTCGCCGCCCCGCCGAAGCCCGCCGGCGGCGCCGCCGACGAGGCGCTCGGCGCCCTGGTGCGGGAGCTTCGCGAGCTCACGGGGCAGCAGAAGGACACGTGGCTCAAGTTCACGTCGGGCAACCGCGCGGCCCTCGAGCCCTTCGGCAAGCAGGCGCTCGTCCTCGTCGATCGCGGGGCGCAACTCGGCCGCCGCGACCTGCAGCCCGTCTTCCTGCGGCTCGCCGACGTGGCGCCCATGCTGAAGGCCCGCGCCATCCCGCCGTCGGAATCGCAGGCGCTCGAGGTCGCCACGGCGCTGCTGTTCGTCGAGTCGGCGCTCGACAACTACTTCAAGGCGGGCGTCGATCTCGAGAGGCAGGCGAAGACCGTGTCGGACCGGCTGCGGTCCGCGATGGCCGGCGAGGCCGTCCCTCCGATGGACACGATCGAGGGCGGGATCCTCGACGAGATGACGCGCCGCGCGCAGGAGAAGCTCCTCATCTTCCAGGTCGGCCAGGAAGTGCAGGTGAACCTGCAGGGGATCGAGCAGGTCCTCGACGCCTTCTTCCGCGATCCGGCGAAGCGCGACGACCTCAGGGGGCTCGCCTCGCAGTTCGCGCAGGTGCAGGGCGCCCTGATGATCATGGAGCTCGACCAGGCCGCCGAGCTGAACGCGGCGGTGACCGCCCGCGTGCAGCAGTTCGCGGAAGGCACGCTGGACGGCAAGGGCGATGCGGCGGAGATGGTGGCCGACGGCCTCTCGGCGCTCGGGCTTTACGTCACCGCGATCCAGCAGGGCGCCTCCAGGCCGGAGGAAGTCCTCCGGCCCGCGCTCGTGCGCTTCGGCCTGGCCGAGCCGCCCGAGAAGGCGGCCGAGGAGGCGCTGCGCAAGACCGGGACGGTGTCCCCGCTGGACCTGGACGTGCAGAAGCAGAAGGTCCAGGCGCTCTACGAGGACTGGAAGGAGGCGCCCGCCGGCGACTCGAGGGAGAAGCTCGAGCGGGCTGTCGACGAGCTTAAGCGCGACGCCGAGGTGATCTCCGACGCCCAGGTCGCCCGCCAGAGCGAGGAGGCGCTGGTGGCCCTGCACGGCGCGGTCGACGCCTCCCAGACCGGGGTGTTCCGCGCGATCCAGGAACTCGCGCCCGAGAAGCCGCCCGAGACGCCGCCCGCCCAGGTCGTCCAGCTGGTCGACGCCCCCGGCGCCGAGGTCGACCGGGAGCTCCTGGAGATCTTCCTCGAGGAGGCGACCGAGGTGGCGGCGACGATCGCGGAGCAACTCGCCGCCTCGCGCAGCGCCCCCCACGACCGCGAGTCGCTTACCACGATCCGCCGCGGCTTCCACACCCTCAAGGGCAGCGGCCGCATGGTCGGCCTCACCGACCTGGGCGAGGTCGCGTGGCAGTGCGAGCAGGTCATGAACAAGTGGCTGAAGGAGGAGAAGCCGGCTACGCCCGGCCTGCTCTCCTTCATCGAGCTGGCGGAGCAGTCCTTCTCGGGCTGGATCGCGCAGCTCAAGTCCGGCGCCGAGACGCCGATCGACGGCACCGAGATCGCGCGGCGCGCGGAGCTGCTCAAGGCCGGCGAGGTCGCGGCGGCGGCGACCATCCTCGAACCGCTGCCGGAGCCCTTGCCGGAGCCGGAACCCTCGCCCGAGCCGGAACCGGCGCCGGAGCCCGAGCCGGTGCACGAGCCCGCAGCCGTGGCGCCACCCGAGCCCGCCGTGGCGCAGGAGCCTGCCCCGGCCGAGGAGGCCGTCGCGGCGGCGCCCGGGGCATTCACCTTCGAGTCGCTCGACCTGCAGCCGCCGCCGGAGCAACCCCCGGCGGAGGCCCCCCTCGAGGAGCTCCTGGAAGAGCCCGACGTGGTGGTGGGCAATGTCTCGCTCTCGCCGGCCCTGTTCTCGATCTACGTGGGAGAGGCGGACCAGCATGCCACCACGCTCGAGCGCGAGATGTCCGCGATCGAGGCCGACCCCATGCACCCGGTGAGCCACGAGTTCATGCGCGCGGCGCACACGCTCACGAGCAGCTCCCGGACCACCGGGTTCCACGTGCTGGCGGACGTGGCGCACGCGCTCGAGAAGTGGCTTGCCGACGCGATCGACTATCCGCCGGAGTTCACCCCCGAGAGGATCGCGACCACGCGTCGCGCGGTCGACGGCGTGGTGGCGATGGTGCGCTCGATCGCCGGGCGCGCGCTGCCGCTCGGCCGTGAGGACCTCGTCGAGGACCTGAAGGCGCTTCGGGAAGGGCTCCAGCACGCGAGGCGCACTGGCGAAGGCACGCATATCCGGATGCCGGGAGTCGTTCGCGAGGCTCTCGAGGCGCCGGTCGAGCCGGCCCCCGTGCCGGTGCCGCCGGCGGAGCCCGTCGCGTTCGCCGGGTTCGCGGCCGTGGCACCGCCGGCGGAACCCCTCGCGGTCGCCGAGCCCGCGACCCCGGCGCCTCCGGCCGCGGAGGCCGAGGCGCCCGAGGAGCCGGCGCGGCCCTTCGAGGCGGGGAAGGACCAGCGCCGGATCAAGGACGACGTCGACCGCGACCTGCTGCCCATCTTCCTCGAGGAGGCCCGCGAGCTGGTTCCGGCGGTGAGCGACGGCCTGCGGCGCTGGAAGTCCAACCCGTCGGACCCGATCCCGGCGGCGGACCTCGGGCGCCACCTGCACACGCTGAAGGGCAGCGCGCGCATGACGGGCCTCATGCGCCTGGGCGAGCTCGCCCACGTGCTCGAGACGCGCGTCATCGACATGAGCGCGAAGGCGCCGCCGGCCGAGCGCGACTTCGACGAGGCCGAGGAGCGGATCGACCGCTTCTCGACGGCGCTCGAGCGCCTGTCGCGCGGGGAGGACCTGCAGGACCTCATCCCGGTCGAGGTCCCGGTCTCCGCAGTCTTCGAGCAGCAGAAGGACAAGCCCACGGCGCTCGCGGTCATCGCCGCCGCTGCGGAGACGATGGCCCAGGCGCAGGGCCTGCCGCCGGAGCTTCGCGAGGTCCGGGCCGCGCTCCTGCGCGTGAACGCCGACCTCATCGACCAGTTCGTGAACGAGGCGGGGGAGCTGTCGATCGCGCGCTCGCGGATCGAGGGCGAGATGGCCGCGTTCAAGCGCGCGCTGTCGGACCTCTCCGAGAACGTCTCCCGGATGCGCGCGCAGCTGCGCGAGATCGAGATCGCCTCGGAAGGCCAGATGCAGAGCCGGTTGAAGGAGCAGGAGGAGCACGGTGCCGCCTTCGACCCGCTCGAGTTCGACCGCTTCACGCGCATGCAGGAGCTCACGCGCTTCCTCGCCGAGTCGCTGGCCGACGTGATCACCCTGCAGCAGGGCCTGCAGAAGAACATCGACGAGACCGACCTCGCGATCCTGCAGCAGGCCCGGTTGAACCGCGACCTCCAGCAGGGGCTCATGGGGGTGCGGCTCGTGCCCCTCGCCAACCTCGCGGACCGGTTTTACCGCGTCGTGCGCCAGACTTCCAAGGACGTGGGCAAGAAGGCGAACCTGGAGCTGAGGGGCATCCGCGTCGAGCTCGACCGCTCCGTGCTCGAGAAGATCACGGCACCCTTCGAGCACCTGCTGCGCAACGCCGTCGCGCACGGGATCGAGTCCCCCGAGGCGCGCGTGGCCGCCGGCAAGCCCGAGATCGGGGAGATCCACATCGATGCCGCGCAGCGCGGAAACGAGGTCGTCCTCACCGTGGCGGACGACGGCCGCGGCCTCGACTTCGAGCGCATCCGCGCCCGCGCCACCGAGCTGGGCCTCGTCCAGCCCGGGGTCGAGCTGCCGGATGCGGTGCTCGCGCAGTTCATCTTCCTGCCGGGCTTCTCCACCGCGAAGGAGGTCACGCAGGTGGCCGGCCGCGGCGTCGGCATGGACGTGGTGAAGAACGAGATCACCTCGCTCGGCGGGCGCGTGGAACTCGCCTCCGTGACGGGCCGGGGCACGACCTTCACCATCACGCTGCCGCTCACGCTGGCCGTGTCGCAGGCGGTGATGATCCGCGCCGGCGACCGCCTGTACGCCGTGCCGTCGGTGATGATCGAGCAGGTCCAGGAGCTCAAGGCCAAGGATTGGGCCGAGGCGGCCGGGCGGGGCGAGGTCCTCTGGAAGGAGAACCGCTACCCGCTGCGCTCGCTGCTCGTTCTGCTGGGCGAGCCCGACAGCCCCGTGCCGCCGCGGCAGATCCCGGTGCTGCTGCTGAAGAGCGGCGTGCAGCGGGCCGCGATCCGCGTGGACGAGATCATCGGCAACCGCGAAATCGTGGTGAAGACCATCGGCCCGCAGCTCGCGAGGCTCGCGGGCGTGGCCGGGGCCACCGTGCTCGGAAACGGCCAGGTCGTGCTGATCCTGAACCCCGTAAACCTCGTCGCCGGCGAGGGGGTGGCCGGCGAGATGGTGCCGGTCGCGACGGCGCCGGCCCTGCCGCAGGCGCCCGCGCCCGAGGCCCGGGCCGCCGCGCCGCTGGTGATGGTCGTCGACGATTCGCTCACGGTGCGCAAGATCACCGGCCGCATGCTCGCGCGCGAGGGCTACGAATTCGTCACCGCGAAGGATGGCGTCGACGCCCTGCAGCAGCTGCAGGACATCCGGCCCGACGTGATCCTCCTCGACGTCGAGATGCCGCGGATGGACGGGTTCGAATTCGCGCGAAACGTGCGCGTCGACGAATCCACGAGGGCGATCCCGATCATCATGATCACCTCGCGCACGGCCGAGAAGCACCGCAACCGCGCGCTGGAGCTCGGCGTGAACGAGTACATGGGCAAGCCCTACCAGGAAGAGCAGCTGCTCGCCCTCATCGCGCGGTACACGCGCCAGGCCGCGGCCGCCTGAGCGGCCGCTTCCTTACGAGAAATAGGCGAGGACCGCCGCGCCGAGCGCGAGGCGGTACCACGCGAACGCCCGGAAGTCGTGGTGCGCCACGTAGCGGATGAGCCCGCGGACGGCGGCGAGCGCGGCGACAAAGCTCACCGCGAAGCCCACCGCGAAGGGCCCCAGGTCCGTGGCCGCGAAGAGGTGCCGGTACTTGACCATCTGGTATCCCGAGGCCGCGAACATGATGGGCACCGCGAGGAAGAACGAGAACTCCGTGGCCACCTGCCGCGACAGCCCGAAGATCATCCCGCCCATGATGGTGGCGCCGGAGCGGGAGGTGCCCGGGATGAGCGCGAAGCACTGCGCGATGCCCACCTTCAGTGCGTCGCGCCACGACATCGCGTCCACGGACAGCACGCGCGGCGCGCCGTGGCGGTCGTACCAGCGCTCCACCCCGAAGATGACGATTGCGCCGATCACGAGCGCCGCGGCCACGCTCACGGGATTGAAGAGGTAGGCCTTGATCTCGCGCTGGAAGGCGAGCCCGACGAGCGCCGCCGGCAGGAAGGCGACGAAGAGGTTGGTGGCGAAGCGCCGCTGCACCGGGTCCGAGCCGAGGCCGGAGAACGCCGTCGCGAAGCGCGCCCGGTACTCCCAGCAGACGGCGAGGATCGCGCCCAGCTGGATCACGATGTCGAAGACCTTTCCCTTCTCGTCGTTCACGCCGAGGAGGTCCGACACGACGATGAGGTGGCCGGTGGATGAGACGGGAAGGAACTCGGTGAGTCCTTCCACGACGCCCAGGGCGAGCGCCTTCAGCAGGAGGGCGATTTCCATCGGGCGCTAGTCTACCAGCGCCCCGGCCGCGCCCCCGTCGCTCACGCCTTCGAGTAGACCTCGGCGCCCTTCTTCACGAACTCGACGGCCTTCACCTCCATCCCCTTCGCGAGCGCCTCCTCGTCGCTCACGCCGTGCTTCTGGGCGAATTCGCGCACGTCCTGCGTGATCTTCATCGAGCAGAAGTACGGGCCGCACATGGAGCAGAAGTGCGCGAGCTTGGCGCCTTCCTGGGGCAGGGTCTCGTCGTGGAACTGCTTCGCCTTGTCGGGGTCGAGCCCGAGGTTGAACTGGTCCTCCCAGCGGAACTCGAAGCGCGCCTTGGAAAGCGCGTTGTCGCGGATCTGCGCGCCGGGATGCCCCTTGGCGAGGTCGGCGGCATGCGCGGCGATCTTGTAGGTGATGATGCCGTCCTTCACGTCGTCCTTGTCGGGCAGCCCCAGGTGCTCCTTGGGCGTCACGTAGCAGAGCATGGCGGTGCCGTACCAGCCGATCTGGGCGGCACCGATGCCGCTCGTGATGTGGTCGTAGCCGGGGGCGATGTCCGTTGTGAGGGGGCCGAGCGTGTAGAACGGCGCCTCGTGGCAGCGCTCGAGCTCGAGGTCCATGTTCTCCTTGATGAGCTGCATGGGCACGTGGCCGGGGCCCTCGATCATCACCTGGCAGTCGTGCTTCCAGGCCATCGCCGTGAGGCTGCCCAGCGTCGCGAGCTCCGCGAACTGCGCCTCGTCGTTGGCGTCGTAGATCGAGCCCGGGCGCAGCCCGTCACCCAGCGAGAACGACACGTCGTAGGCGGCCATGATCTCGCAGATCTCCTCGAAGTGTTCGTAGAGGAAGCTCTCGCGGTGGTGGGCGAGGCACCACTTGGCCATGATCGAGCCGCCGCGAGAAACGATGCCCGTCATGCGCCTCGCGGTCATCGGGATGTAGGCGAGCCGCACGCCGGCGTGGATGGTGAAGTAGTCCACCCCCTGCTCGGCCTGCTCCACGAGCGTGTCGCGGAAGATGTCCCAGGTGAGCTCCTCGGCGCGCCCGTCCACCTTCTCGAGCGCCTGGTAGATCGGCACCGTGCCGATGGGCACCGGGGAGTTGCGCACGATCCACTCGCGCGTCTCGTGGATGTGCTTGCCGGTCGACAGGTCCATGACGGTGTCCCCGCCCCAGCGGATGGCCCACGTCATCTTGTCGACCTCCTCCGCGATGGAGGAGCCGAGGGCCGAGTTGCCGATGTTGGCGTTCACCTTCACGAGGAAGTTGCGCCCGATGGCCATCGGCTCGATCTCGGGGTGGTTCACGTTGGCCGGGATGATCGCGCGGCCGCGCGCCACCTCGTCGCGCACGAATTCGGGCGTGACTTCCGCGGGAATCGACGCGCCGAAGGACTGGCCCGGGTGCTGGCGCCCGAGGAGCTCGGCCATGCGGGCCCCGAGGGGCCCCGCGGCCCTGAGGCCCTCGAGGTACTCGCGGCGGCGGCCGTTCTCGCGGATGGCGACGAACTCCATCTCCGGGGTCACGATGCCGCGGCGAGCGTAGTGCATCTGGGTGACCTTGCCGCCCGCCCTGGCGCGGCGCGGCAGCCGCTTCAGGTCGAAGCGCAGCTCGGCGAGCTTCGCGTCCTCGAGGCGCTCGCGACCGTAGCGGGACGTGGGCCCCTGGAGCACCTCGGTGTCGCCGCGCTCCTCGATCCAGCGGGCGCGAAGCGGCGGCAGCCCCGAGCGGATGTCGATCCGGGCGGCCGGGTCGGTGTAGGGGCCGCTCGTGTCGTACACGTACACGGGCGGGTTGGCCTCGGGGCCGAAGGAGGCCGGGGTGTCGGATTGCGAGATCTCGCGCATGGGCACGCGGAGGTCGGGGCGCGAGCCCTCGACGTAGACCTTGCGCGAGCGCGGAAGCGGCTGGACGGCGGCCTCGTCGACGTGCGCGGAGGAGGCGATGAATCTGGGATTTGCGTTCATGATTGCGGCTCCTCGGGGATGCCCGGCAGGCAGGCGCGCGGAAGGGCCGCAACGCTTCCTACGCCGGCATGACCCGGATCAGGTTCCAAGGGTTTTTCTCACCGGGCGCCTCGGCCCGGACCCCTGCGTTCGGACTGCAAACGCTACCGGAAGGAGCCGGCCGGCGCAATCGGCGGGCGGCCCGCCGGCCGCGCCCGCGCGGCGCACGGGGCGTAATGGGCTGTTTCGCTTTGATACAATTCCGCTTTTTCCCGCTGCGTTACCTCCGCTACCATGAACCTCGAACAAGCCCGCTTCAACATGGTCGAGCAGCAGATCCGGCCCTGGGAGGTGCTGGACCCGGCCGTGCTGGGGCTGCTCTTCGAGGTGAAGCGCGAGCAGTTCGTGCCCGCGCCGCACGGCGGGCTCGCCTTCGCCGACATGGAGATCCCGCTCGGCCACGGCGAGGCGATGATGCAGCCCAAGGTGGAGGCGCGAATCCTGCAGGAGCTGGCGATTCGACCGGAGGACACGGTGTACGAGGTGGGAACGGGCTCGGGCTATCTCGCGGCGTTGCTCGCGCGGCGGGCGCGGCACGTGACGAGCGCCGAGATCCACGAGGACCTCCGGTCGGCCGCGGCCGCCAACCTCGCGCGCGCCGGCATCTCGAACGTGACGCTGCTGCACGGCGACAGCGCCCGCGCGCCCCTCGGCGAAGGCGCCTACGACGTGATCGTGCTCACCGGCTCCACGCCGGAGCTGCCGCAGGCCTTCCTCGACCGCCTGAACCCCGGCGGGCGCCTCTTCGCGGTGGTGGGCGACACCCCCGTCATGAAGGCCCTGGTGGTGGAGCGCGAAGCGGGCGGCGCGTTCCGGCGCACCGAGGTCTTCGAGACCCTGCTCAAGCCCCTCGTGAACGCCCAGGCGCCGGCGCGCTTCCGCTTCTGATGCGCCACATGCACGCTCCCGAGGTGAAGACCTGGCTCGCGAACGAAAGCGGTCCGGTCGCGCTTCTCGATGTGCGCGAGCCCTGGGAGTTCGAGGTCTGCCGCATCGAGGGCTCCCGCCTCATCCCGCTTTCGCAGCTGCCGGCCCGGCTGAACGAGCTCGATCCGGCCCGCCCCACCGTCGTGGTCTGCCACCACGGCGTGCGCAGTCTCCGGGCCGCCGCCTTCCTCGAGCATTGCGGCTTCGAGGACGTGGTGAACCTGAGCGGCGGCATCGATGCCTGGGCCAGGACCGTCGACCCCGCCATGGCGGTGTACTGAGCGGCCGGAATCCGGAACCCGGTTTCGCGCCGTCAAACCCAAACCGAAGAACGCACCGAAAGACCCTTCCATGAAACCCAAGCGCCTCGCACTCCTCCTTGCCGCCTCGGGCCTCGCCTTCTCGGCGAGCGCCGCGGACCTGCTCGCCGTCTACCGGGACGCCCTCGTGAGCGATCCGGTCTACCAGGCCGCCCGGGCGCAGTACCAGGCGAACGTGGAGAGGCTGCCGCAGGCCAAGGCCGGCTACCTTCCCCTGGTCTCGGGCTCCGCCTCCAGCTTCTGGAACTACAACGCGCGCAAGGGCGTGGACGACCTCGACTACGGCACGCGCGGCTTCAGCGTGACGCTGTCGCAGCCGGTCTTCCGCATGCAGAACTGGATCGCGATCTCGCAGGCCGAGAAGGTGATGCTGCAGGCGGAGGCCACGCTCACCACGGCCGCCCAGGACCTCATCCTCCGCGCCGCCCAGGCCTACTTCGACGTCCTGCTCGCGCAGGACAACGTCGCGCTCTCCGACGCGCAGAAGCGCGCCATCTCGGAGCAGCTGGCGCAGGCCAAGCGCAACTTCGAGGTGGGCACCGCCACCATCGTCGACACGCTCGAGGCGCAGGCCCGCTACGACCAGGCGGTCGCGAAGGAGGTCCTCGACGCGAACGACCTGGAGGTGAAGAAGCGCGCGCTGCAGCAGATCATCGGCAAGGTGCCGCCGGGGCTCACGCCGCTGGGCGACAAGATGCAGCTCGCCCGCCCCACCCCCGACAGCATCGACGAGTGGGTGAAGTCGGGCAGCGAGTCGAGCCTCGCGGTCGCGGTTTCCCGGGCGGCGCTCGAGATCGCGCGCGAGGAGGTCGACCGCAGCAAGGCCGGCCACTACCCGACCGTGGACCTGAGCGCGAGCTACAATTACAACCGCAACCCGGCGAGCACGCTGGGCCAGCTGGTGACGGGCACGTCGATCACGGCCGAGAACGCCGGCGTGGGCCTCGTGCTCTCGGTGCCCATCTTCGCCGGTGGCGCCACGCAGTCGAAGGTCCGGGAGTCCGTGGCGCTTCGCGACCGGGCGGAGCAGGACCTGGAGAACACGCAGCGCACGGTGGCCCAGGCGGTGCGCCAGAGCTTCCTCAACGTGACCAACGGCATCGCGCTCGTCCGCGCGCTCGAGCAGGCCCTCGCCTCGACGCAGAGCCAGCTCGATTCCTCGATCCTCGGGCGCGACGTGGGCGTGCGCACCAGCGTCGACGTGCTGAACGCGCAGCAGCAGGTCTTCCAGACGCGGCGCGACCTCCAGCAGGCCCGCTACGGCTACCTCATGAACACCCTGCGCCTAAAGTCCGCGGCGGGCACCCTCGCCGAGAGCGACCTGGAGCAGGTCAACCGGACGCTGAAGGGCAGCTGACGGCGAGCCGGGGCGCGAGCCACGCGGCAAGGCGCTCGAGGGCGCCGCGGTTGGCCCGCGCGAATCCTTCGGCCCGCCGGCCCATCTCCTCGCGCCGCGCGGTGTCGTCGAGAAGCCCGATCGCCAGGGCGGCCGCGTCCGCCGCGTCGCGGGCGCGCAGCCCCGCGCCCTCGGCGAGCGCTGCCTCCGCCGCGCTCTCGAAGTTGAAGGTGTGGGGCCCGAAGATCACGGGGCGCCCCACGGCGCACGGCTCGATGAGGTTCTGCCCGCCGTAGGGCTTGAGGCTTCCTCCCACGAACACCACGTCGGCCGCGGCATAGTAGGCGAGCATCTCGCCCATCGAGTCCCCCAGCGCGTAGCGCGCCTGCGGCGGCACGGGCTCACCCGTGCTGCGCCGGCCGACGGGCCGTCCGCGCGAGGCGAGGAGCGCGGCCACCTCCTCGAAGCGCTGCGGGTGGCGCGGAACGACCACGACGAGGACGTCGGGAGGCGGCGAGGCCGCTTCGATCGCCTCGACGAGGAGCGCCTCTTCCCCGGGGCGCGTGCTGCCCGCGACGAGGACGCGGCGGCCGGCGCCGAAGAGCTCGCGAAGCCGCAGTCCGCGGGCCGCGACGTCGTCGGGCACGGCGAGGTCGAACTTGATGTTCCCCGTGACGGCCACTTCGCGGGCGCCCAGCGCCTCGAGCCGCGCGGCGTCCTGCGTCGTCTGTGCGGCCACGCCCGCGAGCTGCCCCAGCGCCTCGCGCGCGAGGCCGGGCAGCCGCGCGTAGCCCGCCGCCGAGCGGGCCGAGAGCCTCGCGTTCACGAGGAACACGGGAACGCCTCCCGAATGGCAGGCGGCGAGCAGGTTGGGCCAGATCTCGGTCTCGAGCAGCAGGCCCGCGACGGGCCGCGCGCGGGCGAGGAAACGGCGCACCGCGAAGGGGTAGTCCCAGGGCAGCCACGCCTGGGTGACCGAGTCGCCGAAGATCTCGCGCCCCGCCTCGCGGCCGGTGGGCGTCATGTGCGTGAGGAGGATCCTCGCGCCGGGCACCTCGCGGCGCACGCGCTCGACCAGGGGAGCCGCCGCGCGGGTCTCGCCGACCGAAACGGCGTGGACCCAGATCACGGGCCCTCCCTCCGCGACCGGCGCGCCGCCGAAGCGCTCCCCCAGGCGCTCGAGATAGCCCGGCTGGCGGCGAGAGCGCCATGCGAGGCGCGCGAGCACGAACGGCAGCGCGAGCCACAGCAGGGTGTCGTAGGCGAGGCGCGCCATCATTGGCGCGCGTCGCTGCCGAGGAGCACCCGGACGACCAGATCGACTTCCGGCACCTGCCCGGGCCCGCCCAGGTTTACCGCCCGCTCGCCGCCGTGCAATCCCGTGAGCCCCGGCTGCGTGGCGACGTAGAGGCCCACCGTCGGCGTGCCGAGCGCCACCGCCAGGTGCGTGAGCCCCGTGTCGACCCCGACCACGGCGGCCGCGCCGGCAAGCAGCGCTGCCGCGTCGGGGAGCCCGAGCGGCGGCGCGGCGATCGCCCCCGGGGTGGAGGCGGCCAGGCGGGCGGCCTCGGCCCGCTCTCGGGCCGAGCCGCCCGGGTAGACCGTCGCGATGCCGGCTTCGTGAAGGCGGCCCGCGAGCGCCACCCAGCGTTCCGCGGGCCAGCGCTTGTCGCGGCGGCTCGAGGCGTGCAGCGCGACCACGTAGGGGCCGGACGGCGCCCAGCCGGGCGCCAGCGCCGGCCGGGCGAGGCCGTAGTCGGGCGGGCCTTCCGGCGCATACCCGAAGACCGCGCCCACGAGGCGGCGATTGCGCTCGATGGCGTGGAGCCCCCTGGGGACCGCGAGCCCCTGGTCGTAGAAGCGCGCCGCCGCGCGCTCGCGGACGCTGCGCCGGTCGAATCCGAACAGGGGGCCGCGCGCGAGCCGCGCCACGGCCACGCTCTTGAGCAGCCCCTGGGCGTCGACGATCCAGTCGTAGCGCTCCTCGCGCAGGGCGCGCCGGGTCGTCGACAGGGCGCCCCAGGACGCCGGGGCGAGGAGGTTCGAGCGCAGCCGCCGAAGGCCCACCGAGATGGTGCGCGCGACACCCGGGTGAAGCCTCACGAGCGGTGCGTACGCCTCCTCCACCGCCCAGTCGACGACGATCTCGGGCCGGTGCGCCCGCAGGTCGGAAACGGCCGGGAAGTGGTGGATCACGTCGCCGAGCGAGGAGAGCTTGACGAAAAGGGCGCGCGGCGCTGGCATGACGCATTCTAACGGCGGTGGCCGGCGGGGTCGAAGGCGGGGCGGCGCGACCGCGTAAACGGTAAAATGCCCGCCTCTGCAGCCCATCCCCGCCCCGTGGCCCCCGCTCCCGACAAGATCGCCCTCACCGTCGCCGTGATCACGCTCGACGCCGAGAAGCAGCTCGGCGACCTGCTGGCGAGCGTGCGCTTCGCCGACGAGGTCCTCGTCGTGGACTCCGGCAGCGCCGACGGGACGGTCGCGCTCGCCGAGTCCCGCGGCGCGCGCGTGATCCGCAAGGCGTGGCAGGGCTTCGGCCGGCAGAAGCAGTTCGCCGTGTCCGAGGCGAGGAACGACTGGGTGCTGTGCCTCGACGCCGACGAGCGGTTGACGCCTGCGCTCGAGCGGTCGATCCGCGCCGCGCTCGCGGAGGGGCGGTACAGGGCCTGGCGCATGGCGCGGCGCAACCGCTTCCTCGGCGCCTGGCTCGCGCACGGCGAGGGCTATCCCGACTGGACGCTGCGGCTCTTCCACCGGGGGCACGCGAGCTGGTCCAACGACGAGGTGCACGAGACCGTGCTCACCACGTCCGAAGTGGGGCGCCTGGAGGGCGACCTGCTCCACGATTCCGCGGAGGATGTGGCCACCTACCTCGCCAAGCAGAACCGCTACACGACGCTGCACGCGCAGGCGCTGCACCGGCAGGGCGTGCGCGCGGGCTATGCGAAGCTCATCGTGAACCCCGTCGTGCGCTTCCTCAAGTTCTACGTCTTCAAGCTGGGCTTCCTCGACGGCGGCCCCGGGTTCGCGCACGTGGTGATCGGCTGCAACAACACGTTCCACAAGTACCTCAAGCTCATCGAGCTGCAAAAGGCCTCGGAATGACGATCCTCGTGACGGGCGGCGCCGGGTTCATCGGCGCCAACTTCGTCCTCGACTGGCTCGCGGGCGGCGGCGAGCCGGTGGTGAACCTGGACAGCCTCACCTACGCGGGCAACCTCGCGAACCTGGCTTCGCTCGAGGGCGACGCGAGGCACGCGTTCGTGCGCGCCGACATCGGTGACCAGGCCGCGGTCGAGGCCGTCCTCGCGGAGCACCGGCCCCGCGCGATCGTGCATTTCGCCGCCGAAAGCCACGTCGACCGCTCGATCCACGGGCCTGGCGACTTCATCCAGACCAACGTCGTGGGCACCTTCCGGCTGCTGGAGGCCGCCCGCGGCCACTGGGAGTCGCTTCCCCGCGAGGAGCGGGAGGCGTTCCGCTTCCTGCACGTGTCGACGGACGAGGTCTACGGGACGCTCTCGGAGGCGGATCCGGCGTTCTCGGAGCGGACGGCCTACGCGCCCAACAGCCCCTACTCCGCCTCGAAGGCCGCGAGCGACCACCTGGTTCGCGCCTGGCACCACACCTACGGCCTGCCGGTCCTCACCACCAACTGCTCGAACAACTACGGCCCGTTCCAGTTCCCCGAGAAGCTCATCCCCCTGATGATCGCCAACGCGCTCGACGGCAAGCCCCTGCCGGTCTACGGCGACGGCCGCCAGGTGCGCGACTGGCTCTACGTCGGCGACCACTGCGAGGCGATCCGCACGGTGCTCGCCTCGGGCCGGCCCGGCGAGGTCTACAACGTCGGCGGCAATGCCGAGATGCGCAACATCGACGTGGTGCACGCGCTGTGCGACGCGCTGCAGGCGCTGCGCCCGCGCGACGGCGGCTACCGGGGCCTCGTGGCCTTCGTGGCCGACCGCCCGGGGCACGACCGGCGCTACGCCATCGACGCGGGCAAGATCCGCTCGGAGCTGGGATGGGCGCCGCGCGAGACCTTCGAGAGCGGCCTCGCGCGCACGGTGCGCTGGTACCTCGACCACGCGGACTGGGTGGCCGGCGTGAGGAGCGGCGACTACCGCCGGTGGATCGACAGGAACTACGGGAAGAGGGCGCAGCGATGAGGAAGGGAATCATCCTGGCGGGCGGCTCGGGCACGCGGCTCTACCCGGTGACGCAGGTCGTCTCCAAGCAGCTGCTGCCGGTGTACGACAAGCCGATGGTGTACTACCCGCTGTCCACGCTCATGCTCGCGGGCATCCGCGACATCCTCGTGATCTCGACGCCGCAGGACACGCCGCGGTTCGCGGAGCTCCTGGGCGACGGCAGGTCCTGGGGCCTTTCCGTGAGCTACGCGGTGCAGCCGAAGCCGGAGGGCCTCGCGCAGGCGTTCCTCATCGGGCGCGAGTTCGTCGGCCGCGATTCCCCTTGCCTCGTGCTGGGCGACAACATCTTCTACGGGCACGACCTGACGGCGCAGCTGGCGAAGGCCTCGCGCAAGCGCTCCGGCGCCACGGTGTTCGCCTATCCGGTCAACGACCCCGAGCGCTACGGCGTCGTCGAGTTCGACGAGGACGGGCGCGCGGTCTCCATCGAGGAGAAGCCGAAGGCGCCGAAGTCGCGCTACGCGGTCACGGGCCTCTACTTCTACGACAACCGCGTCCTCGACATCGCGTCGCAGATTAAGCCCTCGGCGCGCGGCGAGCTCGAGATCACCGACGTGAACCGGCGCTACCTCGAGATGGGAGAGCTCGCCGTGGAGGTGATGGGCCGCGGCACGGCATGGCTCGACACGGGGACCCACGAGAGCCTGCTCGAGGCCTCGCAGTTCATCGAGACCATCGAGCGGCGCCAGGGGCTGAAGGTGGCCTGCCCCGAGGAGATCGCCTGGCGGCAGGGCTGGATCGACGCGCAGCAGGTGGAGCGCCTGGCGCAGCCGATGAAGAAGAACGCCTACGGCCGGTATCTCCTCGACGTGCTGCGCGAGCGCCTGTTCTAGGCACGGCCGATGAAGGCGACCCCGACGGCGATTCCCGGCGTCCTGCTCCTCGAGCCGAAGGTCTTCGGCGACGAGCGCGGGTTCTTCTTCGAGTCGTACAACCGGCGCGCCTTCCGCGAGGCGACGGGGCTCGACCCCGACTTCGTGCAGGACAACCACTCGCGCTCGGCGCGAAACGTCCTGCGCGGCCTGCACTACCAGGTCCGCCAGCCGCAGGGCAAGCTCGTGCGCGTGGTGGCGGGGGAGGTGTTCGACGTCGTCGTGGACCTGCGCCGGTCCTCGCCCGCGTTCGGCAGGTCGCTGGGGGTGCGGCTCTCGGCGGCCAACCGGCTCATGCTCTGGGTTCCGGAGGGCCTCGCGCACGGCTTCCTGGTGACCTCCGACCACGCCGAGTTCCTCTACAAGACGACCGACTACTACGCGCCCGAGCACGAGCGCTCGCTCCTCTGGAACGACCCCGCGCTCGCCATCGGCTGGCCGCTGGCGGGCGCGCCCCTGCTCAAGCCGCGCGACGCGGAAGGCGCCCCTCTCGCGACGGCGGAGACCTTTCCGTGATGCGCATCCTGCTCGTCGGCACCCGCGGGCAGGTGGGCTTCGAGCTCGTCCGGACGCTCGCTCCCCTGGGCCAGGTCCACGGGTTCGACTTCCCGCAGCTCGACCTCGCCGACGCCGACTCGATCGTCGCGGCCTGCCGCGCCGTCCGGCCCGGGCTGATCGTGAACGCCGCCGCGTACACGGCCGTGGACAAGGCCGAGAGCGAGCCCGCGCTCGCCCACGCGATCAATGGCGTCGCGCCGGGCGTCCTCGCGGATGAGGCCCGGCGCCTGGGCGCGGTCCTCGTGCACTACTCGACGGACTACGTCTTCGACGGCTCGCGCCGCGCGCCCTACGGCGAGGACGACGTCCCGGCGCCGCTCAACGAGTACGGCCGCTCGAAGCTGGCGGGCGACCGGGCCATCGCGCAGAGCGGCTGCAAGCACCTCGTCTTCCGCACCACGTGGGTCTACGGGCCGCGTGGCCGCAACTTCCTCCTCACGATGCTCTCGCTCGCGCAGGCGCGCGACGAAATCCGCGTCGTGGACGACCAGCACGGGGCGCCGACCACGAGCCTCTTCCTCGCGCAGGCCACGGCGCGCGCGCTGGCGGCGATTCCGCCCGCGGGCGTGGCCTCCGGGGTCTACAACCTCTCCGCGTCGGGGGAGACGACGTGGGCGGGCTTCGCGAAGGCGATATTCGAGCGGGCGGCCGCGCGGCCGGGATTTCGCGCCCCGCGCGTCGTCCCGATCGCCACCTCGGACTACCCCACCCCCGCGAAACGCCCCCGGTACTCGGTGCTCTCGCACGGGAAGTTCCGCTCGGCCTTCGGCTTCGCCCCGACCTCGTGGGAGGCGCAGCTCGACGAGTGCTTCGCGAGGCTTCCCGCCGCCTGAGGCGGGGCCGGGAACCGCCGGAGCGCTTGCCGGTCGTAGGGATTCGCCCCCCCTGGGCTATAATTTTCGCCTCATGTCAGCCCTGCCTGCCGAGAGCCACCCGCGCCGCCTGGGCGAGATACTCCTCGCCCGCGGCAAGCTCGACGCGCCCAACCTGGAGCGCGCCCTGCGCCTTCAGGAGGGCGAGACGCGCGAGAAGCTGGGCGTCATCCTCAACCGCCTGGGGCTCGTCTCGGCGCGCGACCTCGCCGACGCGCTGTCGGAGCAGTCCGGCATCGCGATCGCGGCCGCCTCGGAGTTCCCCGACCTGCCGCTCCTCGAGGGGCAGGTCTCCGACCGGTTCCTGCGCGACGCGAAGGCGCTTCCCCTGCGCGAGACGGACGAGGGCATCGTCGTGGCGATGGCGGACCCGGGGGATGCGTTCGCGGTCCGGGCCATCGAGATGGCGAGCGGCAAGCGCGTCCTCGCGAGGCTCGCCCTCACGACGGAGCTCGAGGCAGGGCTCGAGCGCCTCTACGGCGCCGGCAAGAGCTCCATGGGCCAGATCGTGGACGACATCTCCACGCGCGACGAGGAGCAGGACCTCGGCGACGTCGAGCACCTGAAGGACCTCGCCTCCGAGGCGCCGGTGGTGCGCCTCGTGAACCTGCTGATCACGCACGCGATCGACTCGCGGGCTTCCGACATCCACATCGAGCCGTTCGAGAACCGGCTCATCGTCCGCTACCGCATCGACGGCGTGCTGAACGAGGTGGAGTCCCCGCCGCGCCGGCTCTCGGCCGCGGTGATCTCGCGCGTGAAGATCATGGCCAACCTCGACATCGCCGAAAGGCGGCTGCCGCAGGACGGCCGCATCAAGCTGCGCATCCAGGGCAAGGAGATCGACCTGCGCGTGTCCACCGTCCCCACGATGCACGGCGAGAGCGTGGTGATGCGCATCCTGGACAAGGGGGGCGTCCCCCTCGATTTCTCCTCCCTCGGCTTCGACGGCAAGGCCCTCGAGGCCTTCCTGGCCGCGCTCAACCAGCCGCACGGGATCCTGCTGGTGACCGGCCCCACGGGCAGCGGCAAGACCACGACGCTCTACACGGCGCTGGACCGGCTGAACCAGCCCGACGTGAAGATCCTCACGGTCGAGGACCCGGTCGAGTACCAGATGCCGGGCATCAACCAGATCCAGGTGCGCCCGCAGATCAACCTCACGTTCGCGAACGCCCTGCGCTCCATCGTGCGCCAGGACCCGGACGTGATCATGATCGGCGAGATCCGCGACCTCGAGACGGCGGAGATCGCCGTGCAGTCGGCGCTCACCGGGCACCTGGTGCTCTCGACGGTCCACACCAACGACGCGCCCTCCACCGTGAACCGGCTGCTCGACATGGGGGTGGAGGACTACCTGCTCACGTCGACGGTCGTGGGCATCCTCGCGCAGCGGCTGGTGCGGGCGCTGTGCACCCACTGCCGCAAGCCCTACGCGGCGCTGCCCGAGGTGGTCGAGCAGATGGGCCTTCGCCGCTTCGCGCCGCAGGGCGAGGTGACGCTCTTCCACCCCGGGGGATGCGAGCACTGCAGCGGCACGGGCTACCACGGCCGCCTCGGCATCATGGAGATGATGCCCATGACGGACGGCGTCCGCTCCCTCGTGATGCGCCACGCGAACTCGACCGACCTGCGCGCCGCGGCGGTGGAGGAGGGCATGGAGTCGATGTTCGAGAACGGCCTGCGCAAGGCCGTCGCGGGTGTGACCACCATCGAGGAAGTCCTCCGCGTCACGCGCGAGGACTGAGGCCATGCCCGTCTTCCAGTACAAGGCCGTGACGCCCGCGGGCGAGGTGCTGGAGGGCGCGATGGACGCGGCCACCCAGTCGGGCGTCGTCGAGCGCCTTCGCGACATGGGGTACACGCCGATCCGGGCGGTGGAGGCCGGCGCGGCCGAGGCCCCGTCCACCGTGCGGCGGTCCGCCCAGCGCGGCCTCTTCGCGCGCGGCATCTCCCAGGACGAGGTGGGCGTCGTGACCCGCGAGATCGCCACGCTCCTCCGGGCCGGCCTGCCGCTGGACCGCAGCCTCGAGATCCTCGTGGGGCTCGCGGAGAGCGAGCGCGTGGCCGAGGTGCTGCGCCGGGTGAGGAACGAGGTGCGCGGCGGCGCCTCGCTCTCCAAGGCGCTCGACGCGCAGGGCGGCGTCTTCTCGCGGTTCTACGTGAACATGGTCCGCGCCGGCGAGGCGGGGGGCGCCCTGGCGGAGGTGCTGTCGCGGCTCGCGGAGTTCATGGAGCGCTCCAAGGAGCTGCGCGAGAGCGTGAAGTCCGCGCTCATCTACCCGACGATCCTGCTCCTGGTCGCCGTCGCCTCGCTGGTCGTGCTCCTCGCGGTCGTCGTGCCGCAGTTCGAGCCGATCTTCGAGCAGAGCGGCAAGGCGCTGCCGCTCATCACCGAGATCGTCCTGGGCGCGGGCGCCTTCATGCGCGCGTACTGGTGGGCCATCGTGCTCGGCGGCGTGGCGGTCGTCTTCCTGGCCTCGCGCCGGCTGCAGTCGCCGGAGGCGAAGCTCGCCTGGGACCGCCGCGTGCTGTCGCTGCCCGTCGCCGGCGACGTGGCGGCCAAGGTGGAGATGGCGCGGCTCGCGCGCACGCTCGGCACGCTGCTTCGCAACGGCGTGGCCCTGGTGAACGCCATCTCCATCGCGCGCGAGACCATGGGGAACTCCTGGATGGCGATGGGCCTCGCGGAGGCCGGGCGCGAGCTGAAGACCGGCCGCGGGTTCGCCAAGCCCCTCATGGAGACGCGCCGCTTCCCCGCCTTTTCGGTGCACATGATCCAGGTCGGGGAGGAGACGGGCCGCCTCGACCAGATGCTCCTCGACGTGGCGGACGTCTACGACGCCGAAGTCGCCCGCTCGGTCAAGCGGGCGCTGGCCCTGCTCGAGCCCGCGATGATCCTCTTCCTCACGCTCGTGGTGGGGACGGTCATCCTGTCGATCCTCGCCGCGATGCTCTCGATCTACGACCTGCCCGTCTAGGGCGACTGAACGCCGGAGCCCCCATGAACGCAATCCACCGTGCCTCCCCGCCGCGAGCCCCCCGCGGCTTCACGCTCCTCGAGCTCGTGATGGTCCTCGTGATCATCGGCGTGATCCTCGCCATGGTCGGCCCGCGGGTCTTCACCAACCTCGGCCGCGCCAATTCCGAGGTGGCCAAGGCGAAGATCGAGCAGATCGGCGGCCAGCTCGAGCTCTTCAAGCTGGACGTCGGCCGCTACCCGACGACGCAGGAGGGCCTCGGCGCTCTGCTCGCCGCCCCTTCCGGCGTGGCCAACTGGAACGGCCCGTACATCAAGGACGCGAAGATCCTCAAGGACCCGTGGACGCGCGACTTCGTGTACCGCTCGCCGGCGGAGAAGGGCGGCTACGACCTCCTCTCGCTGGGCGCCGACGGCAAGGAAGGCGGCGAGGGCGAGAACCGGGACGTGCGCAACTGACCATGGCCCGCCGGCCCGACCAGCGGGGGTTCACGCTTCTCGAGCTCCTGCTCGTGCTCGTGATCGCCGCGGCCGGCTACGCGCTCCTCGTTCGCGTGGGCACGGGCGGGGCGTCGGGGTCCGAGCTCAAGAGCGCCGCGCGATCGGTCGCGGCCGGGCTCCGGGAGGCGCGGGGCGCCGCGATCGCCTCGCAGGAGCCGAGGGCGCTCACGATCGACCTCGACAAGCGGTCGATGGAGGTGAGCGACGGCGGCCGGCCGCGCTCGCTGCCGCGGCGCCTCGACCTGAAGCTCGACACCGCGCAGTCGGAGATCACCGGCGAGAAGCGCGGCGCCATCCGCTTCTACCCGGACGGCAGCTCCACCGGCGGGCGCGTCACGCTCGCCGCGGGCCAGCGGACGTTCCTGGTGGACGTGGACTGGCTCACGGGGCGCGTGAGCATCAGGGAGGGGGGCTAGTTCCCCTCCCGGCAGACATGGGGCACCCCGGGGCCGTTCGGGCGCGCGAGGCCGGATTCACCATCCTCGAGGTGCTCACGGCGTTCGTGCTGCTGGCGGTCGCGCTGGCTTCGATCATGCAGATCTTCTCGTCGGGGCTTCGCGACGCGCAGCTCGCGGACGAATACGCCCGCGCGGTGATCGTCGCGCAGTCGCGCCTGTCGGCCTACACCGCCTCCGAGGCGCCCGGGGAGGGGTCGAGCTCGGGGCAGGAGTCGGTCTTCACCTGGACGCTCTCGGCGGCGCCCTACGACGAGCGGCAGGAGGGCCCGGCGGCGGCTGCGCAGGGCGAGTACAGCATCCCCGTCCGGCTCCTGCGCGTGGAATCGCGGGTGGCCTGGCACGCGGCGGACGGGCGCGACCGCGACGTGCGCCTGGCGACCCTGGTGCTCGCGAGCCGGCCATGAGGACCCGGCGCGGGCAGGGGGCGTTCACGCTTCTCGAGACGGTCATCGCGCTCGCCCTGCTGGCCGTGATGCTCGCGATGCTCTACGGCGGCCTTCGCACGGGCGCGCGCGCCTGGGAGGCCGGCTCCGACCGGGGCGACCGGGCCGACCAGGTGATGCTCACGGCCTCCTTCATCCGCAAGGAGTTCACGGCGGCGTACCCGTGGCGGTTCAAGGACCCGCAGGTGGTCAGGCTCGCGTTCCGCGGCGCGCCCGAATCGGTCCGGTTCGTGTCGATGCGGCCGGCCAGCCTCGACGGCGGCGGGCTAGCGTTCGTTTCCTTCGCCTTCGAGCCGGAGCGGGCCGGCGCCTCCGGGGGCAGGCTCGTCATGCGGCGTGTGCCGGCCGACTTCGGGTCGACGGACTTCTCCGCGGTGGACGCGGCCGACGCGTTCCCGCTCCTCGAGGGCGTGAGCGCCGCGAGGTTCTCCTACTACGGCGCCGACAACGACGTCACGGCGCCGACGTGGAGCGAGAAGTGGGAGAGCACCCAGCGGATCCCGAGCCACGTGCGGATCGAGCTTTCCCTGCGCGACACGAAGCTGCCGGACATCGTCGTCGCGCTGCGGCTCGGCGAGGAGGCGGGATGTCCCGAGTCGTACTACCAGCGCAACTGCATGCCGCGGCGATGAGGGCGACCCGAGGCCGGCAGGATGGCGTGGCCCTGGTCCTCGTGATCTGGGTGGTTACGCTGCTCGTGGCGATCGCGGCGAGCTTCCTCTACTCGATGAGAACGGACGCGCGCGCGGCGCGCAACGCCGCCCTCATCGCCCGCGCGGACGCCCTTGCGCAGGCGGCGGTGGCCCGCGCCATGTTCGAGATGTTCAAGCCGCCGGGGAACCCCGATGGCTGGCGCCGCGACGAGGCGCCGCGCCAGTGGTCGTTCGACGGCGTCACGGTGGCGGTCAGGCTGTCGGACGAGTCTGCTAAAATCGACATCAACACCGCGAACGAGCAGCTGCTCAAGGGCCTTTTCCGCCAGGCCGGGCTGGGGGACGATGATGCCGCCAAGCTGCTGGATGCGGTCCTCGACTGGCGGGACGCGGATTCGTTCAGGCGGCCCAACGGCGCCGAGGAACCCGAGTATGCCCAGGCCGGTCTCAAGGGCCGGCCTGCCAACTACGCTTTCCAGTCGACGGAGGAATTGCAGCTCGTCCTCGGGATGCGCCCCGAGGTATACCAGCGCATCGCGCCCATGATCACCGTCTACTCGCGCCAGCCTGGCGTGAACCCCCACCTGGCGTCGCGCGCCACCTTGCTCGCCATCCCGAACGTCTCGGCCGAGCAGGTCGACGCGTTCATCGCGGAGCGGGATGCTTCCCGTGCCGAGAACCGCGTGCCCCCGGTTTTCGTGGCGGCCGCGGCGCACTCGACCTACGCGCAGGTGAGCGCGGTGACCATCCGGGCCGACGTCGTCTTGCCGGAGGGGATCACGCTCGCGCGCGAGGCGGTCGCGATCTCCACCCCGCAGTATCCGCGCCGGCCCTACACCTTCCTGGCGTGGCGCGAGGTAGCGCCGGAGCGCGCCGCCGCCTCCCCCGAGGTTTCCGTTGGCCGCTGACGCCGAATCGGTCTTCGCGCCGCTCTTCGCGGCCGCCGAGCGCTCCGGCCTGGCCGATTTCATGCGCTGGTGGCGCGGGGAACTCGCGGCCATGTTGCCCGCCGCGCTTCGCGAGCGCATGACTTCCCGCGGCACCGCCTACGTCGGGGCGGAAGGGGATGTGTGGAGCGCGTACCGCCCCGTCGTCGGCCGCCTTGCCCAGGCGGGCCGGGTGAACCTGGCGTCGCTCGACATCGCCGGCCGGCGAAGCGCGTTCCGCCGCCTCCTGGCCGACCTGCCCGGGGCGTCGGGCAACGCGTGGCTCGTCCTGCCGCAGGAATCGGTCCTCGTGCGCGAAGTGCACATGCCGCTCGCCGCGGAGGAGGCGCTGCGCGACGCCATCGGGTTCGACCTCGACCGGCTCACGCCCCTTCCCGCCGGCCAGGCCTGGTTCGATTACCGCGTGACCGGCCGGGACACCGCGGCGCAGCGCTTGACGCTCACCCTGGCGGTGACGCCGCGCGCGCCCGTCGAGGCGCGGCTCGCGGAGCTTCGCGAGCTGGGGGCGGCCGTCCAGGGCGTGGGCACGATGGACGACATCGCGGGCGCCGCCTCGCCGCTCAACCTGTTGCCGCCGGAGCAGCGCGACCGCGCGGCCACCTCGGGAGCCGCGCTCGCGGCTCGCGGGCTGGCGGCCCTGGCCGCCTTCCTCGCGGCGGCCGCCCTCGGCTACCCCCTGTGGCTCAAGCGCGAGGCCGTCATCGCCCTCCATCCCCGCCTCGAGAAGGCGAGCGCCGGCGCGGAGGTCGCCGAAAGGGTGGGCCGCGAGGTCGAGAAGCTCGCCGCGGAGCACAACTTCGTCCTGGCGAAGAAGCACGGCCAGGTTCCCGTCGTGGCGGTGATGGAAGACCTCTCGAGGCTGCTGCCGGACACCACGTGGGTCCAGCAGCTCGACCTCAAGAGCGGTCCCAAGGGGCGCGAGCTGCAGCTCGCGGGGGAGACGGGCTCCTCCTCGCAGCTGATCGAGGTGCTGGAGCAATCCGGCACGTTCGCCAACGCGAGCTTCAAGTCGCCGCTCACGAAGGGCGCCACGCCCGGCACCGAGCGATTCCTCCTGAGCGCCGAGGTGAAGCCCAAGCCGCTGCCCGAGCCGCTGCCCGAGGCGGCGCTCGTCTCGCGGGCGGCCGGCGCCGCCGCGCCGCAGGCGCCCGCCCAGCCCCTTC
>JBBIJT010000046.1:0-24543 GCA_037445795.1 Betaproteobacteria bacterium
GGCCCCCACGTTCATTTCAGACCCCCGTCAGCGGGATCGCGCCCTGCCCCGTTGTACGATCTGCCTCCTTTCCGGCATCCGCCACCTCCCCAATGCGCCCCGACGCCGCCGAATGGCTTCGCCTTTGCCTCGTCCCGGGCGTCCCGGGGGCGGCGCAGCGCGCGCTGCTCGCGTCGTTCGGTTCGCCCGCCTCGGCAGTCGGCGCGTCCAAGGCGGCGATCGCCGAGGTGGCGGGCCGCGCCGCCGCCGATGCGCTGGCCAGGGGGCCCGACGAATCGCTACTGTCCAGAACCCTCGAGTGGCTCGATGCGGCCGGCCGGCACCTGGTCGCTCTCGGGGACGAGGACTACCCCCGGTCACTGCTCCAGATCCCCGATCCACCCACCGTCCTGTACGCGGTGGGCAACCTTCGCCTGCTCAACCAGCCCGCAATCGCCATCGTCGGCAGCCGTAACGCCACGCAGCAAGGCATGGCCGATGCCCGCAACTTCGCGCGCGCGCTTTCCGATGCCGGATACGCCATCGCGAGCGGCCTCGCCCTCGGCATCGACACGGCGGCCCACCGCGGGGGCCTCGAAGGGCAGGCCTCGACGATCGCCGTCGTCGGCACCGGCCCCGATCGCGTCTACCCGGCCGCCAACCGCGAGCTCGCGCACGAGATCGCGGCCCGCGGCGCCCTGCTGTCGGAATTGCCCCTCGGAACCGCGCCCGCGGCCTCGAACTTTCCCCGCCGAAACCGTCTCATCAGCGGCCTCTCGCGCGGCGTGCTCGTGGTCGAGGCGGCCCTCAAGAGCGGCTCGCTCACCACGGCGCGCCTCGCGCTCGAGCAGGGCCGCGACGTCTTCGCCGTCCCCGGCTCCATCCATTCCCCGCTCTCGAAAGGCTGCCACTGGCTCATCAAGGAAGGAGCGAAGCTCGTCGACAGCGTGGACGACATCGCGGGCGAGATCACAGGCCAGGAATCGGCGGGTCCACTCCCTGGGGATGCCGCCGGCATCAAGGAATGCGATGATCCGCTGCTCGCGGCCCTGGGCCATTCGCCGGCGACCCTCGACGTGCTGTCCCGGCGCATGGGCGCTCCCGCTTCGCTTCTGGCCTCGGAACTCACGAAGCTCGAGCTCGCGGGAAGGGTCGAGCGGCTGCCCGGCGGGCTTTTCCGCCAACTTGCTGTACCCTGAGCGCCCTTTCGAGGCCTTCCGAGGGCCCGTCGAACCACGCGTTATAGAATGAAAAAAGCTGACACCGCTCCCATGGCCTCCCACCTGCTCATCGTCGAGTCGCCCTCGAAGGCGAAGACGCTCAAGAAATACCTCGGCAAGGACTTCGAGATCCTCGCGTCCTACGGCCATGTCCGCGACCTCGTGCCGAAGACCGGCGCCGTCGATCCCGACGACGACTTCCGCATGAAGTACGAGATCATCGATCGCAACGCGAAGCACGTCGATGCCATCGCCAAGGCCGTGAAGGACGCCGACACCATCCTCCTCGCGACCGACCCGGACCGGGAGGGCGAGGCCATCGCCTGGCACCTTTCCGAGATCCTGAAGGCCAAGCGCGCGCTCAAGGACAAGAAGCTCAAGCGGGTCGTGTTCTACGAGATCACCGAGGGCGCCGTGAAGGATGCGGTGAAGAACCCCCGCGACATCTCGATGGAACTGGTGAACGCCCAGCAGGCGCGCCGCGCCCTGGACTACCTCGTGGGCTTCAACCTCTCGCCCCTGCTCTGGAAGAAGATCCGCCGCGGGCTGTCGGCAGGCCGCGTGCAGAGCCCCGCGCTTCGCCTCATCGTGGAGCGCGAGATCGAGATCGAGAACTTCAAGACGCGCGAGTACTGGTCGATCCACTTCGACTCCGAGAAAGCGAAGACGCCGTTCACCGCGAAGCTCACCCATTTCAAGGGAGACAAGCTCGACCAGTTCGCCGTCGGCGACGCGGCCCGCAACGAGGAAATCACCGGCTTCCTGTCGTCGCACGCCAGGGGCACGGCCCGCGTCGCGGAGATCGAGAAGAAGCGCAAGCTCCGCTCCCCCGCGCCGCCGTTCACGACGTCCACCCTGCAGCAGGAGGCCGTCCGCAAGCTCGGGTTCTCCACCGACCGCGCCATGAAGGTGGCCCAGAGCCTCTACGAGGGCGTCTCCCTGGGCAAGGCGGTCACCGGCCTCATCACCTACATGCGAACGGACTCCTTGAGCCTCTCGAAGGAGGCGCTTTCCGAGATCCGCGGCTACATCACGAAGAACTACGGCACCGACTACCTCCCGAAGTCCCCTGTCGCCTACAAGAGCACCGCGAAGAACGCCCAGGAGGCGCACGAGGCCATCCGCCCGACTTCCATCGCACGCACCCCGGAGTCGGTGGCGCCCTACCTCAACGACGAGCAGCGCAAGCTCTACGAGATGATCTGGAAGCGGGCGCTCTCCTGCCAGATGACCCCCGCGAAGCTCGATACCGTGGCCGTCGACTTCACGGTCGGCGGGGCCGGCAATACCTTCCGCGCCACCGGCCAGACGATGGTCTTCCCCGGCTTCTACGCCGTCTACCACGAGGACGAGGACGATTCGTCCGAGGAGGAGGACCGGCGCCTGCCCGCCTTCGAGAAGGGCGACGCGGTCCCCATCCTCAAGCTCTACGGCGAGCAGCATTTCACGCAGCCGCCGCCGCGCTATTCCGAGGCGAGCCTCGTCAAGGCTCTCGAGCAGTACGGCATCGGGCGCCCGTCGACCTATGCCTCGATCATCTCCACGCTCCAGAACCGCGAGTACGTCATCCTCGAGAAGAAGCGCTTCCAGCCCACGGACGTCGGACGCGTGGTCAACAAGTTCCTCACCGAGCACTTCGCCCACTGGGTGGACTACGAGTTCACCGCGAAGCTGGAGGACGAGCTGGACGACATCTCCAACGGCAATGAGGAGTGGGTCCCCGTCCTCGAGCGGTTCTGGAAGGACTTCTCCGCGCAGGTCGGCGAGAAGGAATCCGTTTCGCGCAAGGACGTCACGCAGGAAGTCCTCGACGAGACCTGCCCGAAGTGCAAGGCCCACAAGCTCACGATCCGCCTGGGCCGGCGCGGACGGTTCATCGGGTGCCCGGGCTACCCCGACTGCGACTACACGCGCAACCTGGACGGCAGCGGCGACCCCACGGATGGCCCGGCCAAGCGCGAGATGGGCGTGGATCCCAAGACGAAGAAGGCCATCCAGCTCCTCCAGGGACCGTTCGGCTGGTACTTCCAGCTGGGCGAGGCCGAAGGCGACAAGAAGCCCAAGCGCGTTTCACTGCCGAAGAACATCCCGGCCGAGGCCGCCACGCTCGACGTGGCCCTCAAGCTCCTCGCGCTTCCGCGCGACCTCGGCCCGCACCCGGAGACGGGCAAGAAAGTCGTGGCGGCCATCGGCCGCTTCGGCCCGTACGTGAACCATGACGGGCATTTCAAGTCGATCCCGAAGGACGAGAGCGTCTTCGACATCTCGCTCGACCGGGCGGTGGCGCTTCTCAAGGAACCCAAGAGCCCCGGTGGCCGAGGCGCGCTGCGCGTCCTCGGCAAGCATCCCGAAGACGGCCAGACGGTCGCGCTCTATTCCGGCAAGTACGGCCCGTACGTGAAGCACGGCAAGGTGAACGCCACGCTTCCCGACAAGGACGCCATCGACTCCTTCTCCCTCGAGGAGGCCGTGGCGCTCCTCGCCGCCAAGTCGAAGACCAAGAAGGGCAAGGTGACGCGCGCGAAGAAAGCCGCGTAGCCGGCCGGCCGCTGCGCGCAACCCGGTCAGACGTCGAGGTTCAAGACGCCGAGGGCGTTGGTTTCGATGAAGAGCCGCCTCGGCTCGACGTCGTCGCCCATCAGGGTGGAGAAGATCTCGTCCGCGCCGATCGCGTCCTCGACCTGCACCTTGAGGAGGATGCGCTTCTGCGGGTCCATCGTCGTCTCCCAGAGCTGCTCGGGGTTCATCTCGCCCAGCCCCTTGTAGCGCTGGATCGACATTCCTCCCTTCGCCTCGGCGAGGAGCCAGTCGAGGCCCTCCTTGAACGAGCGGATGGCCCGCGCCGTCTCGCCGCGCCTTGCCTGCGCGCCTTCCCGCACGAGCCCCGCGAGCATCTCCGCGGTGCGCACGATCTGCGCGTAGTCGCCGCTGCCCACGAACGCGTGGTCCAGGATCGTCTCGACCTTGTTTCCGTGCACGAGCTTCTCGAGCCGAAGGCGCCACCCCTCGGAGGTCGGGTCGCGCTCGATGTGCGCCTTCGGCGCGTTGGGCGAGAGCGCGTCGTAGATGGCCTTCGACGCAAGGGTCGCGCCTTCCTTCGTGTCCAGCGCGATTCGCCGCATGTCGAGCAGCGCTCGCAGGACGCCGGCGTCCATGCCCATAGAGAGGCGCTCGATGACGGCCTCGGTCGTCAGGTACTCGGTCGCGATCTTCTCGAAGGCCTCGGCGGTAAGCGCCGCCGCGCCCTCCGCCGGGATGAGCTGCGCGCCATTGAGGGCGCGGCGCAGCTGATGGTACTTGAGCTCGTGCTCGTCCTTGAGGTAGCGCTCCTCGCGGCCGCTCTTCACCTTGTAGAGCGGCGGCTGGGCGATGTAGATGTGCCCGTTCTCGACGAGCGCCGGCATCTGCCGGTAGAAGAACGTGAGCAGCAGCGTGCGGATGTGCGCGCCGTCGACGTCCGCGTCCGTCATGATGATGATGCGGTGGTAGCGCAGCTTCTCGAGGTTGAACTCGTCCTTACCGATGCCGGTACCCAGCGCCGTGATGAGCGTGGCCACTTCCTGGGATGAGAGCATCTTGTCGAAGCGCGCCTTCTCTACGTTGAGGATCTTGCCCTTGAGCGGAAGGATCGCCTGGTTCCTGCGGTCGCGGCCCTGCTTGGCCGAGCCGCCGGCGGAGTCGCCCTCCACCAGGTAGAGCTCGCACAGGCTGGGGTCGCGCTCCTGGCAGTCCGCCAGCTTGCCCGGAAGCCCGATGCCGTCAAGCACTCCCTTGCGCCGCGTGAGCTCGCGAGCCTTCCTCGCCGCTTCTCTCGCCCGCGCCGCCTCGACCACCTTCGTGCAGATCACCCTGGCGTCGGCCGGCTTCTCGAGCAGGAACTCGGTGAGCTTCTGCGCAACGATCTCCTGAACGACCGGCTGCACCTCGGACGAGACGAGCTTGTCCTTCGTCTGCGAGGAGAACTTGGGCTCCGGCACCTTCACCGATAGCACGCAGGTGAGTCCTTCGCGCATGTCGTCGCCGGTGGTCTCGACCTTCGCCTTCTTCGCGATCTCCTCGCGCTCGATGTAGGTGTTGATGGTGCGCGTCATGGCCGTGCGAAGGCCGGTCAGGTGCGTGCCGCCGTCGCGCTGCGGGATGTTGTTGGTGAAGCACTGCATCGACTCGCCGTAGGAGTCGTTCCATTGCATCGCGACTTCGACGGTAACGCCTTCCTTCTCGGCGATCGCGTAGAAGACATTGCCGTGGAGGACGCTCTTCGAGCGGTTCATGTATTCCACGAACCCCTTAACGCCACCCGAGTAGGCGAAGTTCTCGCTCTTTCCGGTGCGCTGGTCGATGAGCTCGATCTTCACCCCGTTGTTGAGGAACGAGAGCTCCCGGAGGCGCCGCGCCAGGATGTCGTAGTGGAACTCGATGTTGTTGAAAGTCTCCGGCGAGGCGAGGAAGTGCACCTCGGTGCCGCGCCGGTCGGTTTCGCCGGTTACCTTGAGCGGCTCGACCGCCACGCCGTCGTGGAACTCCATGAAATGCGCATGGCCGTTGCGCCAGATGCGCAGCTTCAGCCACACCGACAGCGCGTTGACGACGGAGACGCCGACGCCGTGCAGGCCCCCGGACACCTTGTAGGAGTTCTGGTCGAACTTCCCGCCCGCGTGAAGTTCCGTCATGACGATCTCGGCGGCCGAGCGCTTGAACTCGTCGTCCTCCTTGATGTCGGTCGGGATGCCGCGGCCGTTGTCGACGACCGATATCGAGTTGTCGGTGTGGATGACGACCTTGATGTCGTCGCAGTGGCCGGCGAGCGCCTCGTCGATCGCGTTGTCGACCACCTCGAAGACCATGTGGTGCAGGCCCGTGCCGTCGGAGGTGTCGCCGATGTACATCCCGGGGCGTTTCCGGACCGCCTCGAGGCCCTTCAGGATCTTGATGCTGGAGGAATCGTAGTCGTCTTCCGGACGCCCGTTCGGTTGCTCGTTCTGCTGTGCCATTCTGTTCCTGTGGTCGTTGCCCGGTGTCGCGTCGCGCTATATGCGCATCGGCATCACGACGTACTTGAAGTCGTCGTTGCCGGGAATCTGCACGAGGGCGCTCGAATTGGAGTCGCCCATGGTGACGCTTACCGTTTCGGAGTCGACGTGGTTGAGCACGTCGAGGAGGTAGGAAATGTTGAAGCCGATGTCGAGCGGATCGCCGTCGTACTCGATCGCGAGGCCTTCCTCGGCTTCCTCCTGCTCGTTGTTCGTGCAGATGATCGACAGCGCGTTCTTGGTGAACACCAGCCTCACGCCGCGGATCTTCTCGTTGGAGAGGATCGCCGCGCGGTTGAGCGACTGCGCGAGCGTCGCGCGGTCGATGACGACCTTGTTGCGATGGGTCGTGGGGATCACCTTCAGGTAATCGGGGAACTTGCCCTCCACGATCTTGGAGACGATCTCGATGCCGCCGAACGAGAAACGGACCTGGTTCGACCCGATCGAAAGCGCGACGGGGTCATCGGTGTCGCCGAGCAGCTTGATGAGTTCCAGCACCGTCTTCCGGGGAAGGATCGCCTCGACGCTCTCGTGCTCGCCGGCAAGGGCCTCCGCCGCGAAGGAAAGCCGGTGGCCGTCGGTCGCCACCACGCGAAGCGTGTTCTTCTCCACCGAGAAGAGGACGCCGTTCAGGTAATACCGTATGTCCTGCACGGCCATCGCGAACTGGACAAGGCCCAGCGCGTGCTTCAGCGCCTTCTGCGGCAGGCTGAGCGAACGCGTGGAATCGCGCGACTCGACCATGCGGGGGAAATCGGCCGCAGCCAGGGTCTGCAGGTTGAAGCGACTCTTGCCCGCCCGCACCACCATCCGGTTCTCCTTCGCATCGAGGGCAACCTCGGCGTCCTCCGGGAGCGAGCGGAGGATGTCAAAGAGCTTGCGGGCTCCCACGGTGACCGATCCCTCCGCCCCATTGCCGTCGAGCGACGCGCGGGCCGTGATCTGGACCTCGAGGTCCGTCGCCACGAAGTCGACGGTGCCGCCGTGCGCCTGGATGAGCACGTTGGAGAGGATGGGCAGGGTGTGCCGGCGCTCCACGATGCCCGTGACGTGCTGCAGGGGAGCGAGCAGGGCCTGGTTGGTCGCCTTGATCTTGACCATAGGGTTATCTCTGAATAGTTAGCAGTTAATAGGAGACGTCACGGCTTCGGGATAACTCAAATTTTACTTTATAATCAATATGTTGCATTAAGAAATAGCTGGGGATGACGTGTCCCTCGCGCCCGCGGAACCTGTGGATAGAATCGAACCGCCCGCCCAGGCTGGCATTTCATCCACAGGCTCTCCCGGGGGTTCAAGGCGCTTATCCCAGAAGGATCTGCTGCAGTTGCGCGTAGTCACGCGAGAATTCCTGGTCGGTATCGCGTAATTCCTGGATCTTCCTGCAGGCGTGCAGGACCGTGGTGTGGTCGCGCCCGCCGAAGGCCTCGCCAATCTCCGGCAGGCTTTGCTGGGTGAGCTCCTTGGCCAGCGCCATCGCCACTTGCCGCGGCCGGGCCACGGAGCGGAAACGCTTCTTGGAGTACATGTCGGACACCTTGATCTTGAAGTAGTCCGCCACCGTCTTCTGGATGTTGTCGATCGAGACCTGCCGCGTTAGCACCGCCAGCAGGTCCTTGAGCGCCTCGCGGGCCGAGGCCACGGACACGGCCGTGTTGTTGAACCTGGCGTACGCGAGAACGCGCTTGAGCGCGCCCTCCAGCTCGCGCACGTTCGAGCGGATGTGCTTCGCGATGAAGAAGGCGACGGCTTCGTCGAGGTGGACGCCGTCCATCTGCGCTTTCTTGAGGAGGATCGCCACTCGCATCTCGAGCTCGGGCGGCTCGACGGCGACCGTGAGGCCCCACCCGAAGCGCGAGATGAGGCGGTCCTCGATGCCCGTGAGCTCCTTCGGGAAGCTGTCGCTCGTGATCACGACCTGCTTGTGGGCCTCGAAAAGGGCATTGAACGTATAGAAGAACTCTTCCTGCGAGCGCGACTTGCCGACGAAGAACTGCACGTCGTCGATGAGGAAGAGGTCGAGCGACCGGTAGTAGCGCTTGAGGGAATCGAAGCTCTTGTGCTGGTAGGCGCGGACCACGTCGGCCACGAACTGCTCGGCGTGGATGTAGCGGACCTTGGCCTTCGGGTTGCGCTTGAGCACCTCGGTGCCGATGGCCTGCAGGAGGTGGGTCTTGCCGAGGCCCGTGCCGCCATAGATGAACAGCGGGTTGTAGGCGGTCCCGGGGTTCTCCGCCACCTGGATGGCGGCCGCGCGCGCGATCTGGTTGGCCTTGCCGTTCACGAAGTTCGTGAACGTGAACGACGGGTTGAGCCGGTGCTCGTCGCGGGAGTTGCGCTCCGCCTGGACGGGAACGGGCTCGGGCAGGACGATCTCGGACTCCTGGGACTGCCGCTCGTCGAGGGTCAGGTCGATCTTGAGTGCCGTGCCCCCGACGCGCTCGGCGCGGTTTTCCATCCGGGCGAGGAGGTTCGCCTTGATCCAGCGCAGCACGTGGTGGTTGGGGGCGATCACCCGCAGCTTGTTGCCGTGTCGCTCGGCGCGAAGGGGCTTGATCCACGTGTCGTACTGCTGCGCCGGGAGCTCCTTCTTAAGTTCCGAAACGAGCGAAAGCCAGAGCGAATCCATATCGGCGGCGGGGACCAGGTCGGGGGTGAGACGGCGCGGCGGGAAGAACCGGGATTCTATCGGGAACGGGGTGGGTTATCCACAGGGCATTACGCGCCGCTCGCGGCCGGCCGGATGGCGCTCGAGGGGCCTATCGGCTATAATCGCGCGTTTTTCGCCTGACAAAGGCGAAGACCCACGACCGAGGTTCCCATGAAACGCACTTTCCAGCCTTCCACCACGCGCCGCAAGAAGACGCACGGCTTCCGGGTCCGCATGAAGACGGCCGCCGGCCGCGCGGTGATCAACGCCCGCCGCGCCAAGGGCCGCAAGCGCGTCGCGGTCTGACGCCGGCATGTCCCGCGGTGCCCGGAAGGAAGGCCTTTCCCGGCGCCACCGCTTCGTGGGGCGCGGGTCCTTCACGGCCGCGCTCCGCAGCCCGCGGAAGCTCCGCTCCCGGGCGATCCTCCTGCATATCGCTACCGGAATTCCAGGCGAGTCGCGCCTGGGGGTCGCCGCCCCCAAGCGGCTCACGCGCCGCTCCGTGGATCGCAACCGGATGAAGCGTCTCGCCCGCGAGGCGTTCCGGCGCCACGGCGCCAAGGCGGCGGGCCTCGATCTCGTCGTGGCCCTTCGCGAGACCTGGCGTCGCGAGGACGAAGGCGCCTGGCTGGCCCAGCTGCGCGAGCTCCTCGACCAGGCGGCTGGAGAGCGCTGACATGCGCCGCATCCTCGTGGGCATCGTCCGGGCGTACCAGTACCTGCTATCGCCCTGGTGGGGAGGACAATGCCGGTTCACGCCGACGTGCTCGCACTACGCGATCGAGGCGCTGGAGCGGCACGGCGCGCTCGCAGGCTCGTGGCTTGCGGCACGCCGCATCGCGCGTTGCCATCCCTGGAGCGCGGGTGGCTATGATCCGGTTCCGTGACACCCCTCGACCGTTGAGGATTCACCGTTGATGGATATCCAGCGTCTCATCGCTTTCGTCGTCTTCAGCTTTTCCGCGCTCCTGCTCTGGGACGCGTGGCAGAAGCACAACGCGCCCAAGGCGCCGACTGCCCCCACGGTGGCGGGCACTCCCGCGGCCGGGACGTCGCCCTCCCCGACCGTGCCGCTTGCCACGCCGGGAGCGCCTTCTCCCGTCCTGCCGGCAGGGCCCGCGGCTGCGCCGGTCGCGGCGACCGGCGAGCCGGTTCTCGTGAAGACGGACCTCTTCGAGGTCGAGGTCAACACCGCCGGCGGCGATATCCGTCGCGTGAAGCTCTTCAAGGTCTTCTCGGCGACCGACCACACGAAGCCCCTCACGCTTCTCGAGCCGGACCCGAAGCAGTACTTCGTGACGCAGTCGGGCCTGCTCGGCGAGGGCCTGCCTACGCACAAGACTTCCTATGCGGCCGAGTCGTCGGCTTACGCGCTTGCGGATGGCAAGGACGCGCTGGAGGTGCGGCTCGTCGCGAAGGATGCCTCGGGCGCCGAGGTCGTGAAGAAGCTCGCGTTCCGCCGCGGCAGCTACGAGATCCTCGTGAGCTACGAGGTGAAGAACGCCGGCGACAAGCCCATCGCCCCGCACGCCTATTTCCAGTTCCTGCGCGACGGCAACCCGCCGAGCCAGGAGGCCGCGCAGACGAGCTCGTTTGCGGGCGTCACCACCTTCACCGGGCCGGCCGTCTTCACGCAGGAGTCGAAGTTCATCAAGGTCGACTTCAAGGACATCGACAAGGGCAAGCAGGCCTACCCGAAGAAGGCGAAGGACGGCTGGATCGGCCTGGTGCAGCACTACTTCGTGTCGGCCTGGCTTCCGGCGGGCACGGTCGAGCGCGAGTTCTTCACCAACAAGGTCGGGGAGAACCTGTACGCGGCCGGCGTCATCGTGCCCGTGGGGACGATCGCCCCCGGAGCCAGCGCCACGGTCGCGATGCCGCTCTATATTGGCCCGCAGGAGACGGAAAAGCTGGCGAAGGTGGCCCCGGGCCTCGAACTCGTCGTCGACTACGGCTGGCTCTACATCATCGCCGCGCCGCTCTTCTGGGTGCTCAAGTTCATCCACAGCCTCGTGGGCAACTGGGGCTGGGCGATCATCCTCCTCACCATCCTCATCAAGCTCGTCTTCTACCCGCTCAACCACAAGGCGGGGCGCTCCATGGCCCAGATGAAGGTGCTGGGGCCGAAGATGGAGAAGCTGAAGCAGATCTACGGGGACGACCGCCAGAAGCTCAACCAGGCCATGATGGAGCTGTACCGCACGGAGAAGATCAATCCGCTGGGCGGGTGCCTGCCGATCGTCGTGCAGATCCCGGTATTCATCGCGCTCTACTGGGTCCTCCTCGCCTCGATCGAGCTGCGCCACGCGCCGTGGCTGGGCTGGATACAGGACCTCTCCGCGCCCGATCCCTGGTACATCCTGCCGGTGATCTACGCCGTCTCGATGCTCGTGCAGACCAAGCTCAACCCGCAGCCGGCGGACCCCGTGCAGGCCAAGGTGATGCTCGCGATGCCCGTGGTGTTCAGCGTCTTCTTCCTTTTCTTCCCGTCGGGGCTCGTGCTCTACTGGGTCGTGCAGAACCTCCTCTCCATCGCCCAGCAATGGCACATCAACCGCGTCCTCGCGCAAGAGGCGGCGATGAAGGCAAAGGGGAAACGCTAGCGCCGTGGAACCCGCCGCGGACACGATCGCGGCCATCGCGACCGCCCCCGGCCGCGGCGGCATCGGCGTAGTACGCATCTCGGGGCCGCGCGCGGCCGACATCGCGAGGGCCGTTGCCGGGCGGCTGCCCGAAGCCCGGCGCGCGACGCTCGCCTCCTTCCGAAGCTCCGACGGCGCCCTGCTCGACGAGGGCATCGCGCTCTTCTTCCCCGCGCCCCACTCCTACAGCGGTGAGGACGTGCTCGAGCTGCAGGGTCACGGCGGGCCGGTCGTGCTGCGAGAGGTGCTTCGGTGCTGCGTGGCGCTCGGTGCCCGGCTCGCGGAACCCGGGGAGTTCACGCGCCGTGCGTTCCTCAACGAGCGGCTGGACCTCGCGCAGGCGGAGAGCGTGGCGGACCTCATCGATGCCTCGAGCGCGGAAGCGGCCCGCGGCGCGGCTCGCTCGCTGGCGGGCGAGTTCTCCCGGCGCGTCGACGCGGCGGTGGAAGCGCTCACGCGGCTGCGGATGCACGTCGAGGCCTGCATCGACTTTCCGGAGGAGGAGATCGATCCCGCCGATCGCGTGGCGCAGCGCGAGGCGCTTTCGCGCATCCGGGACGACCTCGCCGAGCTGCTCGCGAAGGCCGAGCAGGGTGCCGTGCTGCGGGAGGGGCTCACGGTGGTGCTCGTCGGACGGCCCAATGTCGGCAAGTCGAGCCTCCTCAATCGCCTCGCGGGCGAGGAGGTGGCCATCGTGACGCCGGTGGCGGGAACGACCCGTGACTACGTGCGCGCCACGATCCACCTCGAGGGCGTGCCCGTCCACCTCGTCGACACGGCGGGGCTGCGTGAGTCGGGGGACGAGGTCGAGCGCATCGGGATCGCGCGCACCTGGGAGGCGATCGCGAGGGCGGGCGCGGCCATGTTCATCTCGGACGCGGCGCACGGCGACGGCGACGAGGAGGCCGCGATCCTGGCGCGCATGCCGGCGGGGCTGCCCCTTGCGCGCGTCACGAACAAGATCGACCTGGCGGGCATCGCCCCGGGGCGGGAGACGCACGGCCGCGAAACGAACATCTGGCTGTCGGCCCGCACTGGCGAGGGGGTTCCCGCCCTTCGGGGATGGCTGCTCGAGGTCGCGGGGTGGCGTCCCTCTTCGGAAGGTGTGTTCCTGGCCCGCGAGCGTCACTTGGTTGCCCTCAGGAGTGCGGCCTCGCACCTGGCCAACGCGGCGGGGCAGCACGCCCAAGCCTTTGAATTGTTTGCGGAAGACCTGCGCCAGGCGCAACATGGATTGGGTACGATCACCGGGGTGGTGACGCCCGACGACCTCCTCGGGCAGATCTTCAGCCGGTTCTGCATCGGAAAATGACAAGGAGAGCGCGATGAAATCCCTTCCCCTCTTGCTGGCGGCGGCAGCCCTCGCCGCCAGCACGGGCGCGGCCGCGCAGGAAGTCAGCGAAAGCATCAAGCGGACCTGCCAGTCCGTGTCCCAGCAGACGGCGCGGACGATCGTGTATGCGGTCAGGGCGAACATCGACCCGGCGACCCAGGTGAAGAAGGTGCCCGACTCGTGGCTCGAAGGCGTCCAGGCGCACATGCTCCTGGCAGCCTCGCGGGCGCCGCACCTGTCGGAGGAGGAGCTGGCCGCGCTGGGCTACAGCCATTGCGTGGCCCGTCGTCCGGCGGAGCGCTAGCCTGGGCCGGTTGTTCCACGTGAAACACGCGCTGGCCGCGATCCTGTTCGCGGCAGGGGTGGCGTGGGCCGGAGGCGAGCCGGTGACGTTTCCGGGCACGGACCTCGAGCTTGCCGGCCGCCTGTACCGGCCCCAGGGTGAGGCCCGGAACCCCGCCATCGTCATGCTCCACGGCTGCAGCGGCTTGTGGGGACGCGACGGCGAGCCGACCGCGAGCTACGCTTTCTGGGCCGAGCACTTCCGCGCCCGCGGCTACGTGGCCCTCCTCGTCGACAGCTTCGGGCCGCGGGGCGAGAACGAGATCTGCACGCAGGCGAAGCGCCGGATCTCGGAAGCCCGGGAACGTCCCGCGGATGCCCACGCCGCGTTGCGGTGGCTGGCGGCCCGGCCGGACGTCGATGCGGCCCGAATCCATCTCATGGGATGGTCCAACGGCGGCTCCACGGTCCTTCACGCCATGGTTCCCGCGGCGGCCGGGGCCGACGCGCAGGGGGCGCGGTATCGATCCGCGGTGGCTATGTACCCCGGATGCGCCTCGCTGGCCAAGGCCGACTATCGTCCCGTGGCGCCGGTCCTGATCCTGGCGGGCGGGGCGGATGACTGGACCCCGGCGCGTTACTGCGAGGCCCTGGCCGGGCATGCCCCGCCGGGGGCGGTCGAGATCGACGTATATCCCGGGGCTCATCACGGCTTCGACCGCGTCGGGGGCCGCATCCGGGAGCGCGCGGACGTCCGCAATCCGAACCGCCCGGGGGGCCGTGGCGCCACGGTCGGCCCCAGCCCCGAGGCGCGCGAGAAGGCCCTCGCCCGGGCCACCGCATGGTTCGCGGAAAAGGGCCGCTGACACCACGGTTCCACGTGGAACCTCGCTAGGTCGGGCGGGGCTTTTCCCGTAGAATTCGCGATTCGCCTCACCGTCGGGCGCGTCCCGGCCAACCACCCTCGAGCCATGGAATTTCCGACCCGTTTCGACGTGATCGTCGTCGGCGGCGGCCACGCCGGCACGGAAGCCGCGCTGGCGGCGGCCCGGGCCGGCTCGCGCACGCTGCTGCTGACGCACGCCATCGAGACGCTGGGGCAGATGTCCTGCAACCCGTCGATCGGCGGCATCGGCAAGGGCCACCTGGTGCGCGAGGTGGATGCGTTGGGCGGCGCCATGGCCCTGGCCGCGGACGAGGCGGGCATCCAGTTCCGGACACTCAACGCAAGCAAGGGACCGGCCGTGCGCGCCACCCGCGCCCAGGCGGACCGGGTGCTCTATCGCGCCGCCATCCGGCGGCGACTCGAGAGCCAGCCCAACCTGTGGCTGTTCCAGCAGGCGGTCGACGACCTCATCGTGGAAGGCGATCGCGTGGCGGGCGCCGTGACCGCCATCGGGCTTCGCTTCCATGCCCGGGCCGTCGTGCTCACCGCGGGCACGTTCCTCGGGGGCCGGATCCACGTCGGGCTGGAAAACTATGCGGCGGGCCGGGCGGGGGATCCGCCATCGCTGTCTCTGGCCGCGCGGCTGCGGGAACTGAAGCTGCCCGTCGGCCGCCTCAAGACGGGCACCCCTCCCCGCCTGGACGGCCGGACCATCGATTTCTCGAAGTGCGCGGAGCAACCGGGCGACTCGCCGGAGCCGGTGTTCTCGTTCCTCGGCTCGCGCCAGATGCACCCGCGCCAGTTGCCGTGCTGGATCACGCACACCAACGAGGCCACCCACGACGCCATTCGCGGCGGCCTCGACCGCTCGCCCATGTTCACGGGCGTGATCGAGGGGGTGGGGCCGCGGTACTGCCCCTCGATCGAGGACAAGATCCACCGCTTCGCCGACAAGGCGAGCCACCAGGTCTTCCTCGAGCCCGAGGGCCTCACTACGCACGAGTACTACCCCAACGGCATCTCCACCAGCCTGCCGTTCGACGTCCAGTGGGCGCTGGTGCGCTCGATTCCGGGGCTCGAGAATGCCCACATCCTGCGGCCCGGGTACGCCATCGAGTACGACTACTTCGATCCGCGCGGCCTCAAGGCCACGCTCGAGACCAAGGCGATCGCGGGGCTCTTCTTCGCGGGGCAGATCAACGGGACCACCGGCTACGAGGAGGCGGCGGCCCAGGGGCTGCTGGCCGGCATCAACGCAAGCCTCTGCTCGCGGGGCGAGGCCGGCTGGTGCCCGCGACGCGACGAAGCCTACCTCGGCGTTCTCGTCGACGACCTCGTGACCCGCGGCGTGAGCGAGCCGTACCGGATGTTCACGAGCCGCGCGGAGTACCGGCTGCAGCTTCGCGAGGATAACGCCGACCTCCGCCTCACCGAGACCGGCCGCAAGCTGGGATTGGTCGACGATGCCCGGTGGGAAGCCTTCTGCGCCAAGCGCGACGCGATCGAGCGGGAGTCCTCCCGCCTGAAGGCCACCTGGGCGCACCCCGGGCGCGTCCCCGAGGAGGAGCAGGTCCGGGTTCTCGGGCAGCCGATGGAGCGCGAGTACTCGCTCTTCGACCTCCTGCGCCGCCCGGATATAAGTTACTACTCACTGTTGTCCTTGCCCAACGCTGGCGAGCCAGTCAGCGATCCTGCCGTGGCCGAGCAGGTCGAGATCGCGGCGAAATACGCCGGCTACATCGACCGGCAGCGTGACGAAGTGGCCCGGGCATTGGCCCAGGAGTCGCTCCCGCTTCCTCCCGATTTCGACTACGGCGCGGTGCGGGGGCTGTCGAAGGAGGTCCAGCAGAAGCTCACGAGCCACAGGCCCGAAACCGTGGGCCAGGCGGCGCGCATCCAGGGGATCACGCCGGCCGCCGTTTCGCTGCTGCTCGTGCACCTCAAGCGCCGGGCCCTGGCCGAGCGGGCCCGCACGGAGGAAAAGAGAGCGTGACGATCGAGATCCGCCTCGCCCAGGGGCTTTCCGAGATGGGCGTCGCGCTCGAAGCCGGGGCCCGGGAGAAGCTCGTCGCCTACCTTCGCCTCATCGAGAAATGGAACCGGGTCCACAACCTCACCGCCGTGCGCGAGCCGGAGCAGATGGTGGTGCTGCACCTGCTCGACAGCCTGTCGGTGCTGCCGCACGTCGCCCGGGCACGCACGCTGCTCGACGTGGGCACCGGCGCCGGCCTCCCGGGCATACCGCTCGCCATCGCGCGCCCCGACCTGGCGGTGACGCTGCTCGATTCGAGCCACAAGAAGGCAACGTTCCTCCGGCAGGCCAAGGCGGAGCTCGCGCTCTCCAACGTCGAGGTCGCCTGCGAGCGCGTGGAGCGCTGGCACCCGGCGGCTCAATTCGACGTGGTCGTCTCGCGCGCCGTCGCCGAACTCTGCGACTTCGTGATCCAGGCGGCACACCTCGTCGCGCCCGGCGGCACGATGATCGCCATGAAGGGCGTGCACCCCTTCGAGGAGATCGCCAGGCTTCCCTCCACCCATCGTGTCGAGAACGTGGTCGCGCTTCGCGTGCCCACGCTCGACGCCCAGCGCCACCTCGTCCTCCTGAAAGCCGCCTGATGGCCCGCACCTACGTGATCGCCAACCAGAAGGGAGGCGTCGGCAAGACCTCGATCGCCGTCAACCTCTCGGCCAGTCTCTCCCACTACGGCCGCCGCGTGCTGCTGGTCGACCTCGATCCGCAGGGCAACGCCACCACCGGAAGCGGCGTCGACAAGACCGCGCTGGAGCGCAGCGTCTACGGCGTCGTGCTGGGCGACTGCGGCGTGGCCGATGCGCGCGTGCGCGCCGAGGGCGGCTACGACGTGGTGGGCTCCAACCGCGAGCTCGCGGGCGCCGAGGTCGAGCTGATCGGGCTCGAGCGCCGCGAGTACCGCCTGCGGGAGGCGCTCGCGCCGGTGCTGGCGGACTACGACTACGTCGTGATCGACTGCCCGCCGGCCCTCAACATGCTCACGGTGAACGGCTTCACGGCCGCCGACGCCGTGATCATCCCGATGCAGTGCGAGTACTACGCGCTCGAGGGCCTCTCGGACCTCGTGGGCACGCTGCGCAAGGTGAAGCAGAACCTCAACCCGCGCATCGAGATCGAGGCCCTCGTGCGCACGATGTACGACCCGAGGAGCACGCTCACGGTGCAGGTATCCGACGAGCTGAAGCGCCACTACGGGGCGAAGGTGTTCGACACGGTGATCCCGCGCAACGTGCGCATTGCGGAGGCTCCGTCCTTCGGGAAGCCCGTGCTGCTGCACGACCCGGCCTCGAAGGGCGCGACGGCGCATCTCGCGTTCGCGCGGGAGCTCCTCGCGAGAAGCGGCGCGCCCGTGGCCGCCTGAGAACAAGGAAGGCAACGATGAGCAAGCACAAGGGACTGGGCCGCGGCCTCGATGCGCTGCTGGGCGGCGGGGCGAAGGTCCGGGCGGACGGCGAGCTCGCGGAGCTCTCCGTGGGATCGCTTCGGCCGGGCAAGTACCAGCCGCGAACGCGCATGGACCAGGAGTCGCTCCGCGAGCTGGCGGACTCGATCCGCGCGCGCGGCGTGATCCAGCCGGTCATCGTCCGCCCCGTCGACGATGGCGGCTACGAGATCCTGGCCGGGGAGCGCCGCTGGCGCGCGGCCCAGATCGCGGGCCTCGACCGCGTCCCGGCGGTGATCCGCGAAGTGGCCGACGACGCGGCCCTGGGCATCGGCCTTATCGAAAACATACAGCGGGAAGACCTGAATCCCATCGACAAGGCTTCCGGCCTGAAGCGACTGGTGGACGAGTTCGGCCTCACCCACGACGAGGCGGCCAAGGCGCTGGGCAGCTCCCGCAGTGCCGTCACCAACCTGCTTCGCCTCCTCGAGCTCGCGAGGGCCGTCCAGGACATGCTCCAGGACGGGCGCCTGGACATGGGGCACGGACGGGCCCTCCTGGGCGTCGGCAAGGCGCGGCAGGTGGAGCTCGCGGAGCAGGTGGCGGCCAAGGGGCTGAGCGTCCGGGAAACGGAAAGGCTGGTCCAGCACGCCGCCGCCGCCCCGAAGGCCGGTGCTGCCAAGCCGCACCGGGCGCGGCTGGACGCCGACACCCGGCGCCTCCAGGACGAGCTCTCCGAGACGCTCGGCGCCTCGGTGAGCCTCAAGCCGCGCAAGGGAGGGCGTGGAAGCCTCGTGATCGACTACGCCAGCCTCGAGCAGCTCGAGGGCATCATCGCCCGGTTGAAACGGCGCTAACGGAGCCTTATTGCGTTGCCGCAAGTTTTGACCCCATGAGCCCTTCCAAGCTAGAATCGGCCGGTTTGTCGTCACCGCGCCCGGACCCAAGGCCCAAGCCCGCCACCGCGATTTTCGACGGTCGCCGGCAAGCCCTGGTTCAGGCCGTTCTCGTGGCGTGCTGCGGTGCAGCAGGCCTCGCGTTCGGCGGGCCGGTGAGCGCGCTCGCGGCGCTCGTCGGAGGCTCGGCCGCCCTCGCGGGCACCCTCGCGTTCCTCGGGGTGCTGCGGTGGCGGAACCACCCGGCGCCGACGCCGTGGCAGGCCCTTCGGGTGCTGGTCATGGCCGAGGCGGCGAAGTGGGCCGTGTCGCTCTCGGGCCTCGTGGCGCTCCTGTCCGGCCGGGCCGGGGTGGAGGCGGCAGGCGCGGCGCCCGGCGCCGTGGTGATCGGATTCTGTGTCGCGTGGGCGGCCCCGCTGCTCGCGCTGGTGAAGAGAAACTGAGCGTATGGCCGCCCAAAACGCATCCGAGTACATCGCCCACCACCTGACCAACCTCACGGTGAAGGTCGGCGAGGGCGGCTTCTGGACCGTCAACCTGGACACCATCGTGATGTCCTGGGTGCTGGGCCTGGTCGGCCTGGGCGTCATCTGGCTCGTGGCGAAGGGCGCCACCGCGGAGGTGCCGGGGAAGCTCCAGTCCTTCATCGAGATGTTCTTCGAGTTCGTGGATGGCACCGTGCGCGACGTGTTCCCCGGCTCGCGCGCCTTCCTCGGGCCCCTCGCGCTCACCATCTTCACCTGGGTGTTCATGATGAACCTCATGGACCTCCTGCCCCTGGACTGGGTGGCCTTCGTGGCCGAGCACGTGTTCCACGTCCACGCCTGGAAGCCGGTTCCCTCGACGGACCTGAACACCACCTTCGCGATGAGCTTCTCGGTGTTCTTCCTCATCATCTTCTTCAGCTTCAAGGCGAAGGGCGCGGGCGGCTTCGTCCACGAGCTCTTCACCGCGCCCTTCGGGTCGAATCCCCTCCTGTGGATCCCGAACCTGGGCCTCAACATCATCGAGCTGCTGGCCAAGCCCATCTCGCTCGGCATGCGGCTCTTCGGGAACATGTACGCGGGCGAGCTCATCTTCATGCTGCTGGGGCTGCTCGGCACGATCGCAAGCCTGTCGGTCGGCGGGCTCATCGCGGGCGGCGCGTCCATCGCCTTCACCTGGGCGTGGGCCGTGTTCCACATCCTGATCATCCTGCTGCAGGCGTTCATCTTCATGGTGCTGTCGGTCGTCTACATCGCGATGGCCCACGAGCATCACTGATTCCGGCACCGAATCACTTCCTCAACTTCGACACCCGCACCTCCGAAAGGAAAAACAATGGCTCAGTTCCTCGCCCTCGTCCAAGCCTACACGGCGCTCGGCATCGGCATCATCATCGGCCTGGGCGCCATCGGCGCCTGCATCGGCATCGGCATCATGGGCTCCAAGTTCCTGGAAGCCGCCGGCCGCCAGCCCGAGCTCATCCCGCAGCTGCAGAAGTTCATGTTCCTGCTGGCGGGCCTCATCGACGCGGCGTTCCTGATCGGCGTCGGCATCGCGATGTTCTTCGGCTTCGCGAACCCGCTCCTGTCGGTCATCAAGTAATCCGGGCCTAACGGAAGGGTCGTTGCCATGAACATCAACGCGACCTTGCTCGTCCAGGCGCTTTCGTTCGCGTTCCTCATCTGGTTCTCGGTCAAGTTCATCTGGCCGCCGCTCAACCGCGCCATCGACGAGCGCAACAAGCGCATCGCCGACGGCCTCGCGGCCGCGGAGAAGGGCAAGGCCTCGCTGGTCGAGGCCGAGCGCAAGGGGGACGCGGCGGTGAAGGAGGCGCGCGAGCGCGCCTCCGGCGTGCTGAGCGAGAGCGAGAAGCGCGGAGCGCAGATCGTCGAGGAAGCGAAGGCCGCCGCCAAGGCGGAGGCCGACCGCATCATCGCCGGCGCGCGGGAGCAGATCGCCTCCGAGGTGGCCAAGGCGAAGACGGAGCTTCGCGAGCAGGTCGCCGCGCTGGCCGTGGCCGGGGCCGAGAAGATCCTGCAGCGCGAGGTCGACGCGAAGGCCCACGCCGAGATGCTCAACAAGCTCAAGGCCCAGCTCTAGGAAGCGCCATGGCCGAAATCGCCACCCTCGCCCGCCCCTACGCCGAAGCGTCGTTCCGCTCGGCGCTCGAAGCCGGCGATCTCGCGGGATGGGCCGGCGGGCTCGAGCTCGCGGGCGCCATTGCCGCCGACCCGCGCATGGCCGACCTGCTCGGCGACCCGCGCCTCAACCGCGCGCAGAAGATCGAGCTCTTCTTCGGCGTGGGCGGCGACCGCCTCGGCGCGCCGGTGAGGAACCTGGTGACGATACTCGTGGACGGGGCGAGGGCATCCCTCCTGCCGGAGATCGCCGCCCAGTTCGAGGCGCTCAAGCGCGTCCACGAGAGCGTCCTCAAGGTGCGGATCGTGAGCGCCAGGGCACTGGCCGACGCCGAGCGAAGCGAGCTCGTCGCGGAGCTCGCGCGCAAGCACGGCCGCAAGGTCGAGGCGACGGTCGAGATCGACGAGAGCCTCATCGGAGGCGCCCGTGTCCACGTCGGCGACGAGGTGATCCACGCCTCGGTTCGCGACGCGCTGGCCCAGATGGCCGTCGCGCTCGCGCGCTGACCGCAGTCACACGTAATTCGGAGCCACACATGCAAATCAATCCGGCTGAAATCAGCGAACTCATCAAGTCGAAGATCCAGAACCTCCAGGTCGCGGCCGAAAAGCGCACCGAGGGGACGGTGATCTCGGTGACGGACGGCATCTGCCGCGTCCACGGCCTCACGGACGTGATGCAGGGCGAGATGCTCGAGTTCCCGGGCAACACCTTCGGCATGGCGCTGAACCTCGAGCGCGATTCCGTCGGCGCGGTGGTCCTCGGCACCTACGAGCACATCTCCGAGGGCGACACGGTCAAGTGCACCGGCCGGATTCTCGAGGTGCCCGTCGGCCCCGAGCTCGTCGGCCGCGTCGTGAACTCCCTGGGACAACCCATCGACGGCAAGGGCCCCATCGACGCGAAGCTGAGCGAGCCGATCGAGAAGGTCGCGCCGGGCGTCATCTGGCGCAAGAGCGTGTCGCAGCCGGTGCAGACGGGCCTGAAGGCCATCGACTCGATGGTGCCGATCGGCCGCGGCCAGCGCGAGCTCATCATCGGCGACCGCCAGACGGGCAAGACCGCCGTGGCCGTCGACACGATCATCAACCAGAAGGGGAAGGACCTCTTCTGCATCTACGTCGCCGTCGGCCAGAAGGCGTCCACCATCTCGAACGTGGTGAGGAAGCTCGAGGAGCACGGCGCGATGGCCTACACCATCGTCGTCGCGGCCACCGCCTCCGACCCCGCCGCCATGCAGTACATCGCGCCCTACTCCGGCTGCACCATGGGCGAGTACTTCCGCGACCGCGGCCAGGACTGCCTCATCATCTACGACGACCTCACCAAGCAGGCCTGGGCCTACCGCCAGATCTCGCTGCTGCTTCGCCGTCCGCCGGGCCGCGAGGCGTATCCCGGGGACGTGTTCTACCTCCACTCGCGCCTGCTCGAGCGCGCCGCGCGCGTGAACGAGGAGTACGTCGAGAAGTTCACCAACGGCGCGGTCAAGGGGAAGACGGGCTCGCTCACGGCGCTGCCGGTCATCGAGACCCAGGCGGGCGACGTGTCGGCGTTCGTGCCGACCAACGTGATCTCGATCACGGACGGCCAGATCTTCCTCGAGACGGACCTCTTCAACGCCGGCATCCGGCCCGCCATCAACGCGGGCATCTCGGTGTCGCGCGTGGGCGGCGCGGCGCAGACCAAGGTCGTGAAGAAGCTGGGCGGCGGCGTGCGCCTGTCGCTCGCGCAGTTCCGGGAGCTCGCCGCGTTCGCGCAGTTCGCCTCCGACCTCGACGAGGCCACTCGCAAGCAGCTCGACCGCGGCCGCATGGTGACCGAGCTCATGAAGCAGCCGCAGTACCAGCCGCTGCAGGTCTGGGAGATGGCGGTCACCCTCTTCGCGGTGAACAACGGCTACTTCGACGACATCGACGTGAAGAAGGCGCTCTCCGCCGAGCGCGCGATGCGCGACTACCTGAAGGGCAAGTACGGCGACCTGGTCGAGCGCATCGAGAGCACCAAGGACCTCTCGAAGGACGACGAGGCGAAGCTGCACGACGCAATCAAGGACTTCAAGAAGAACGGCTCCTTCTAGGACGATCCCGATGGCAGGCTCCAAGGAAATCCGGACCAAGATCAAGAGCGTGCAGAGCACGCGCAAGATCACCAAGGCCATGGAGATGGTCGCGGCCTCCAAGATGAGGAAGGCCCAGGAGCGCATGCGCCACGCGCGCCCCTACGGCGACAAGATCCGCAACATCGCCGCGCACCTGGCCCACGCCAACCCGGAATACCGCCATCCCTTCCTCGTGAAGAACCCCGACGCGAAGGACGTGGGCGTCATCCTCGTCACGTCCGACAAGGGGCTGTGCGGGGGCATGAACACGAACGCGCTCCGGCTGCTCACGCAGAAGGTGAAGGAGTGGCAGGACGAGGGCCGCAAGATCCGCTTCTCGGCCTTCGGCAACAAGGGCTTCGCGTTCCTGCAGCGGTTCGGCGCCAACATCGTCTCGCACCTCACGCACTACGGCGACACGCCCCACCTGGACAAGCTGGTGGGGCCGGGCCGGGTGCTGATGCAGCAGTACATGGCGGGCGAGATCGGCGCCGTCTACGTGGTCTACACGCGCTTCATCAACACGATGAAGCAGGAGGCCGTCATCGAGCAGCTGCTGCCCCTGCCGGCCGACCGTCTGCAGGATGAAGACCGCGCCGCGCGAGGCGGCTGGGACTACCTCTACGAGCCGGACGCCAAGACGGTGCTGGAGCAGCTGCTCCGGCGCTACCTCGAGGCGATCGTCTACCAGGCCCTCGCGGAGAACATCGCGAGCGAGCAGTCGGCGCGCATGGTCGCGATGAAGGCGGCCAGCGACAACGCTTCCAGCGTCATCGACGAACTCACCCTCGTCTACAACAAGTCGCGCCAGGCGGCGATCACCAAGGAACTCTCGGAGATCGTCAGCGGGGCGGCGGCCGTATAGGGGCGCCACGGCGGCGCGGCGGCACCAAGACACGAATCATCATTAGGACAGACACATGAGTGCGACCCAAGTGACAGAAGGCAGGATCGTCCAGTGCATCGGCGCGGTGATCGACATCCAGTTCCCGCGCGAGGCGATGCCGAAGGTCTACGACGCGCTGACGCTCGTCGAGGAGGCGGACTCCTTCGCCGAGAAGGGCCTCACGTTCGAGGTGGAGCAGCAGCTGGGCGACGGGATCGTGCGCACCATCGCGCTCGGCTCCTCCGACGGCCTTCGCCGCGGCATGAAGGTGAAGAACACCGGCGCCCCCATCTCGGTTCCCGTCGGCCCCGGGACGCTGGGCCGCGTGATGGACGTGCTGGGCCGCCCGATCGACGAGCGCGGGCCGGTGAAGACGGACGAGCGCCGCTCGATCCACCACGCCGCGCCGAAGTTCGACGAGCTCTCGCCTTCCGTCGAGCTGCTCGAGACGGGCATCAAGGTGGTCGACCTCATCTGCCCGTTCGCCAAGGGCGGCAAGATCGGCCTGTTCGGCGGCGCCGGCGTGGGCAAGACCGTGACCATGCTGGAGCTCATCAACAACATCGCGACCCAGCACTCGGGCCTGTCGGTGTTCGCCGGCGTGGGCGAGCGCACCCGCGAGGGCAACGACTTCTACCACGAGATGTCGGATGCCAAGGTCATCGTGCAGGAGGACCTCTCGCAGTCGAAGGTGGCGATGGTGTTCGGCCAGATGAACGAGCCCCCGGGCAACCGCCTGCGCGTGGCGCTCACGGGCCTCACCATGGCCGAGCGCTTCCGCGACGAGGGCCGCGACATCCTGCTCTTCATCGACAACATCTATCGCTTCACGCTGGCTGGCACCGAAGTGTCGGCGCTGCTGGGCCGCATGCCCTCCGCCGTGGGCTACCAGCCGACGCTGGCCGAGGAGATGGGCCGCCTGCAGGAGCGCATCACCTCCACCAAGACCGGCTCGATCACGTCGATCCAGGCCGTGTACGTGCCCGCGGACGACCTCACGGACCCCTCGCCGGCCACCACCTTCGGCCACCTCGACGCGACCGTCGTGCTTTCGCGCGAGATCGCGGCCCTCGGCATCTACCCGTCGGTGGACCCGCTCGA
>JBBIJT010000047.1:0-24233 GCA_037445795.1 Betaproteobacteria bacterium
GGAACGAGGTCTCGATGTCGACCTGCGTGAACTCGGGCTGGCGGTCGGCGCGCAGATCCTCGTCGCGGAAGCACTTCACGATCTGGTAGTAGCGGTCGTAGCCCGCGATCATGAGCAGCTGCTTGAACAGCTGCGGCGACTGCGGGAGCGCGTAGAACTGGCCGTCGTGGATGCGCGAGGGCACGAGGAACTCGCGCGCGCCCTCGGGCGTGGACTTGTAGAGGAACGGGGTCTCGACGTCGATGAAGCCGTGGCCGTCGAGGTAGTCCCGGACGGCCTTCGCCGTCGCGTGGCGCAGCTTGAGCGCCTTCTGCATCGGCTCCCGCCGGAGGTCGAGGTAGCGGTAGCGCAGGCGCACCTCCTCCGAGATGGTCTCGTCGTCCATCATGAATGGCGGCGTGGCCGCGGGATTGAGGATCTCGAGCTCGTGGGCGAGGACCTCGATCTCGCCGCTGCGCAGCCCCGGATTCACCGTGCCCTCCGGCCGGCGGCGCACCACGCCCGTCACGCGCAGCACGAACTCGTTCCTCACGCGGTCGGCGACGGCGAAGGTTTCCTGGCGGTCGGGGTCGCTCACGACCTGCACAAGGCCCTCGCGGTCGCGCAGGTCGATGAAGATCACTCCCCCGTGGTCGCGGCGGCGGTGCGCCCAGCCGAAGAGGGTGACGGTTTTCCCGAGGAATCGGGTGTCGGTAAGTCCGCAGTATTCGGTTCGCATGTTCTCTCTGTGCCCCGTCTCCGGGGCGATTGCCTTCGTCACTCCCGCGTGCTCCGCGGGAGTCCATCCTTCTCTCGGGGATTCCCCCTGCCGCCTCCGGGCCGCCGCCTACGTTTTCGGCGACGGCACCGTATTGGGGTCGGTCCCGGAGGGGGGGCTCTCGGGCCGGCTCCCGGGCCGCGGCGGCTCCGCCACGCCCATGGAGATGATGTACTTGAGCGCCTCGTCGACGCTCATGTTCAGCTCGATCGTGTCGACGCGCGGCACGATGAGGAAGAACCCCGCGGTGATGTTCGGCGTGGTGGGCACGAACACCGAGACCTGCTCCCTGCCGAGGTGATCGGTCACCTCGTGCTCCGGGGTGCCGGTCACGAGCGCCACCGTCCACGCGCCCGCGTGCGGGTAGCGGACGAGCACCGCGCGGCGGAACGCCTTGCCGTCGGGCGAGAAGAGGGTGTCGCTGATCTGCTTCACTCCGCCGTAGATCGAGCGGACGATGGGGATGCGCCCGAGGAGCGACTCCCAGAAGGCGAGCAGTCGCTTGCCGAAGAAGTTCGCGGCGACGGCGCCGGTGGCGAGCAGGATCGCGACCGTGAGGACCGCGCCCAGCCCGGGCAGGTGGAAGCCGAGCAGGGCGTCGCTGCGGAAGCGCTCGGGGACGATGAGCAGCGACTGGTCCATGAGCCCGACCAGGAGCGCGAGCACCCAGAACGTGATCCCGAGGGGGATCCAGACGAGCAGGCCGGCGATGAGGTATCGCCTCAGCGTGGCCATGACGCGCGTTTGCATCGCTCCGGGTGCCTCCCGCACGCGCTCGCTACTGGCAGGCCGGGCAGGCGCCGGAGCCGCACGCGGGCGCCTGACCCTTGCCGTCCTTCGACTCGGAAGCGCCCTCGGCCTTGGCGGCGGGTTTCGAGCCGCCTCCCTTGAAGTCGGTCGCGTACCAGCCGCTGCCTTTCAGCTGGAAGCCCGCCGCGGTGACCATCTTCGAGAAGGTCTCCTGGCCGCACTGGGTGCAGCGCGTGTGCGCGGGATCGGACATCTTCTGCAGGAACTCCTGCTGGTGGCCGCAGCTCGAGCACCGGTATTCGTAGATGGGCATGGAATCACCTCGAATTCGAAAAAATTATCATTTTAACACAAGCACTTGGCGCTTCACCGGCGGCGGGCGAAGGCGCCAGCCACCGCGAGGACCACGGCCATCGACCAGAACACCGGCCCCATCCCGAGCGCCGTCCCGATGCCGCCGAAGAAAAGCGGCAGCAGGGTGTGACTCATATTGAGGACGGTCGTGCGGATGCCAAGGGCCTCGCCCAGCCGTCCCTGCGGCGTGGAGTGCTGGATGAGGGACATGAGGCTCGGTTGCGAGGCGCCCAGCCCGAGGCCCAGCAGGAAGGCGATGGCCGCGATGAGCGGCACGCCCTTCACGAGGGGGAAAAGCGCATAGGCCACGCAGGCCACGAACAGCGTCGCGGTCACGAGCCCCCTCTCCGGCAGGCGGCGTGCGATCCACGGCAGCACCATCCGGACCACGAAGGTCGCGGCCGCGAAGGAGCCGAGGATGCCGCCGATCGTCGAGGCCGAGAGCCCGATCGAGGTCCCGTAGATCGGCATAACGAAGAAGAAGAGGTCCCAGGCCATCGCGAGGATCCCCGTGACGACGAACACCCGCCGCAGCTCGCGCTGGCAGAGGAGATCCTTGAGGCGCCCTCTGGGAGCCTTGCCCGCGTGTGTCCTCGGCAGGGTCGCCTTCGAGTAGAGCAGCACGGCGGCCGGGACGATGGCGGGCAGCGCGAGTATCGCGAAGGTCGCGCGGTGCCCCACGGTGTCGATCGCGATGCCCGCGGTCGTGGGGCCCAGGAAGCCGGAGATCGAGAACCCGAGCGCGAGCCAGCTGAAATTGACGGCGCGGTCCTCCGGGCCGCTCAGCGCTCCCACCGCGTTCTGGACCGCGATGTGGAACACCATGAACGCGAGGCCGATCACGGTGGCGGCGACGTAGAGGGTCGCGAGGCCCGGCACGAGGGCCGGCAGGCCCACGCCGAGGGCGAGGACGAGCGAAGACCAGGCGAGCGGCCTGCCCGTGCCCACGCGGTCGATCATCCGCCCCGCGCTCACGGAGAGTAGCATCGGCAGGAGCGAGTAGAGGGAAACGAGCACGCCGACCGTGAGAGGGCTCGAGCGAAGGTCGAGCGCGTAGAGCGAGACCGTCACCCGGCTGCCGTTGAAGGCGGCATGCGCGAAGACGGTGAGCGCGACGAGAAGGGCGAGCCGGACCGGCCGCCCTCCGGAGCCCGCGGCGGCGGTCACCCCCGCGACTCGAGGGCCGCGATGCGCTCCTCGATTGGAGGATGCGTGGAGAAGAGGGCCATGAAGCCGGCCTTGTCGGAGATGCCCGACGACCGGAAGGCCTTCGGCAGCTCCCCGGGCTCGAGCCCGCCCAGGCGGCGCAGGGCCGCGACCATCGGCCGCGGGTTGCCCATGAAGGCGGCAGCGCCGGCGTCGGCCCGGAACTCGCGCTGGCGGCTGAACCACGCCACGATGACCGACGCGAGGATGCCGAAGAGGATCTCGCAGACGAAGACCGTGAGGTGGTACGCCATGCCCTCGCCGCGCTCCGTCCTGTGGACGGCGCGGTCGACCACGTGGCCCACGATTCGCGCCAGGAACACCACGAACGTGTTCACCACGCCCTGGATCAGGGTGAGCGTGACCATGTCGCCGTTTGCGACGTGCGCCACCTCGTGGGCGAGGACGGCCTCGATCTCCTCCTTCGTCATGGATTGCAGCAGGCCCGTCGAGACCGCCACCAGGGAGGAATCCCTGAAGGCGCCGGTCGCGAAGGCATTGGGCTCGCCCTCGTAGACCGCGACCTCCGGCATGCCGATGCCCGCCTTCTCGGCGAGGCGGCGCACCGTGCCGACGAGCCACTGCTCGTCGGCGTTCTGCGGCGCGTCGATGACCTGGGCCCCCGTGGACCACTTGGCCATGGTCTTGGACATCAGCAGGGAGATGATGGCCCCCGTGAAGCCCACGACCCCGGAGGACACGATGAGCATGCCGACGTTGAGCCCCTGGGCGCCGGTGACGCGGTTCATGCCCAGGACGCTCAGCACGACCGACAGGACCAGCATCACGGCCAGGTTCGTGATGAGGAACAGGACGATCCGCTTCATGGCCGTGCCCCGGAAGTTGTCGTTGAAGGAGTCATTTTACCGGCGCGGCGACGACCGCCGGCGGGCCGGGGAAGGCCGGATGCCCGGCAGCCTTCAGAACGGGATGTCGTCCTCGAAATCGTCGAACTTGGAGCCCGCGGCGGGCTTGCCCGCCGGCTTGGCCGCGCCGCGCGGGGCCGCCTCGCGCTCGCCGCCGGCCTCCCGCTCGCGGTCGCCGCCGCCCATGCCCTGCCGCGACCCCAGCATCTGCATGCGGTCGGCCACGATCTCGGTGGTGTACTTGTCCGCCCCGTCCTTGTCCTGCCACTTGCGCGTCTGCAGGCGCCCTTCCACGTAGACCTGGCTGCCCTTCTTGAGGTACTCGCCGGCGATCTCGGCGAGCTTGCCGAAGAAGGCCACGCGGTGCCATTCCGTCTTCTCCTGCTTCTCGCCGTTCTTGTCCTTCCACGTCTCCGTGGTCGCGATGGAGACGTTGGTGACGGCGCCGCCGTCGGGCATGTAGCGCGTCTCGGGGTCGCGCCCGAGGTTGCCGATGAGGATGACTTTGTTGACGGATGCCATGGGGTTCTCCCGGTTGTCAGGGGTTGGTGGCTTGCGGCTCGCGGGCTGCGTGCGGTTCCGGCTCGTGGGCGGCGGGCTCGCGCATCGGCCAGGCAACGGCGAGCCAAAGGGCGGAGACCGCCAGGCACCCGCCGAGCAGGGCCCCCGGGCCGAAATGCTGGGCTACCGCGCCGCCCGCGGCGCCGCCGACGAAGGTGCCGAAGAACTGCACGCTCGAGTAGACGCCGGAGGCGGCCCCCTTGGCGGAGGGCGGGGCCGCCTTGGACACGAGCGCGGGCAGCTTCGCCTCAAGAACGTTGAAGGCCGTGAAAAAGATGACGAGCCCGGCCACGAGCCAGGCCAGGCGGTCGTGGGCGCCCGCCAGCACCACGATTCCGGCGCAGAGGATGCCCACCGAGCCGAGGAACACCGCGCGCTCGTGCCGGGCGATCCGTCGCACCGCGACGAAGGGAAGCATGATCAGGAAGCCTGCTCCCATCGCGCCCAGGTACACGTGCCAGTGGCTCGCCGCCGGCATGCCCGAGCGCACCAACGCGAGGGGCACCACCACCCAGAGGGCCATCAGGACGGCGTGCAGGGCGAAGATGCCCGTATTGAGCCGCAGGAGCTCGGGATCGCGCAGAAGCCCCGAAAGCGGCACGCGCGGCCCCGCGTGGTGCCCGGCCGGGGGGTTGGGCACCACCCAGGCCACGACCGCGGTGGCGGCGACGGCAAGCGCCCCGGTCAGCGCGAAGATGCCGGGCACGCCGATCACCCCCTTGAGGAAGGGGGCTGCCACGAACGACGCGGCGAACGCGACTCCGATCGTGGAACCGATGATCGCCATGGCCTTGGTCCGCTGGGCCGGGCGCGTGAGGTCCGCCGCCATCGCGATGGCCACTCCGGATATCGCCCCGGCCCCCTGGATCGTGCGCCCGAGGATCACCGCCCAGGGCGCCTCCGAGACCGCGCACACGGCGCTGCCCAAGGCAAAGATGGCGAGGCCGGCCAGCATCACGGGTTTGCGTCCCAGGCGGTCCGAGGCCCAGCCGAAGGGGATCTGGAGGACCGCCTGCGTGAGGCCGTAGGCGCCCAGCGCCACGCCCACGAGCGTGAGGTTCCAGCCGGGAAGCTTCTCCGCGTAGAGGGCGAAGACCGGCAGGATGATGAACATCCCGAAAAGGCGCAGTCCGAAGATCGAGGCGAGGGAAAAGCTCGCCCGGAGCTCCAGGGCGCTCATGCGAACCGGAGATGGGGCCACGGGGAGGATTCGAACGGGAAAGAACGCTCAGGTATATTAGCAGATTGCCCTCCCGGCCCGAGGCCGGCGCCGGGGCCCAGACCGACGAGCGACACCCACCTACCTCATCCGGGCATGGACCACATTCGCATCCGCGGCGCCCGCACGCACAACCTGCGCAACATCCACCTGGACATCCCCCGCGACCGGCTGGTAGTGATCACGGGGCTGTCGGGCTCGGGCAAGTCGTCGCTCGCCTTCGACACGCTCTACGCCGAGGGGCAGCGGCGCTACGTGGAGTCGCTCTCCGCCTACGCGCGGCAGTTCCTCGAGCTCATGGAGAAGCCCGACGTCGACCTGATCGAGGGGCTCTCCCCCGCGATCGCGATCGAGCAGAAGGCCACCTCGCACAACCCGCGCTCGACGGTGGGCACGGTGACCGAGATCCACGACTACCTGCGGCTGCTGTTCGCCCGGGTGGGCGACCCCCACTGCCCCGAGCACGGCCTGGCGCTCTCCGCCCAGAGCGTCTCGCAGATGGTCGACGACGTGCGGGCGCTTCCGGAAGGCACGCGCGTGATGGTGCTCGCGCCACTCGTCGCGGGGCGCAAGGGCGAGCAGGCCGACCTCTTCGAGGAGCTGCGCTCGCAGGGCTTCGTGCGCCTCAGGATCAACGGCGAGGTCCACGAGATCGACCGGCTCCCGAAGCTCGAGCGGCACCGCAAGCACACGGTCGAGATCGTCGTCGACCGCCTGAAGGTCCAGGCGGGCATCGAGCAGCGCCTCGCCGAGTCGTTCGAGACGGCGCTGCGGCACGCCGACGGCCGCGCGCTCGCGCTCGAGCAGGACACGGGCCGGGAGCACCTCTTCTCCGCGCGCTTCGCCTGCCCGCTGTGCAGCTACTCGCTGCCCGAGCTCGAGCCCCGCCTCTTCTCGTTCAACAATCCCATGGGCGCGTGCCCGCGCTGCGACGGCCTCGGCCAGGTCACCTTCTTCGACCCGCGGCGCGTGGTCGCCTTCCCGCACCTGTCGCTCGCCGGCGGCGCGATCCGCGGGTGGGACCGGCGCAACCAGTTCTACTTCTCGATGCTCGTCTCGCTCGCCCAGCACTACGGCTTCGACGTCGACGCGCCCTTCGAGAGCCTGCCGGAGAACGTGCAGGCCGTGGTCCTCGACGGCTCCGGCGAGGAGAAGATCGCCTTCCGCTACCCGGGCGAGCGCGGCAAGTCCGCGGTGAAGGAACACGCGTTCGAGGGGATCCTGCCGAACCTCGAGCGCCGCCACCGCGAGACCGATTCCGCCGCCGTGAAGGAGGAGCTCGCGAAGTACCTGAACAACCGCGCCTGCCCAGAGTGCGGGGGCGCGCGCCTGCGCCGCGAGGCACGCCACGTCCGCGTGGCCGGGCGGTCGATCCAGGATCTCTCCGCGATGCCGCTCAAGGAGGCGCAGCCGTTCTTCGAGTCGCTGGAGCTCAAGGGCAGCCGCCAGGCGATCGCGGAGAAGATCCTGCGCGAGATCGCGAACCGCGTGCGCTTCCTGAACGACGTGGGCCTCGACTACCTCTCGCTCACGCGTTCGGCCGACACGCTCTCCGGGGGCGAGGCCCAGCGCATCCGTCTCGCGAGCCAGATCGGCTCGGGCCTGACCGGCGTCATGTACGTGCTGGACGAGCCCTCCATCGGCCTGCACCAGCGCGACAACGCGCGGCTCATCGACACGCTGAAGCGGCTGCGCGACCTCGGCAACTCCGTGATCGTCGTGGAGCACGACGAGGAGGCGATCCACGCCGCCGACTACGTCGTCGACATGGGCCCCGGCGCCGGCGAGCACGGGGGCGAGGTCGTCGCCCAGGGCACGCCGACGGAGATCGAGCGCAATCCGGCCTCCCTCACGGGCCAGTACCTCGCCGGCAGGCGCTCGATCGCGCAGCCCTCCAAGCGCCACCGGCGCGACCCGCGGCGGGTCCTGCGCGTCGCGGGCGCGCGCGGGAACAATCTCAAGGACGTCACGGTCGACATCCCCGTGGGTCTCTTCGTCTGCGTCACCGGCGTCTCGGGCTCCGGCAAGTCCACGCTCATCAACGACACGATCTACGCCTCGGCGGCGCGCCACCTGTACGCGTCCTCCACCGAACCCGCCGAGCACGAGTCGATCGACGGCCTGGACCACTTCGACAAGGTGATCAACGTCGACCAGAGCCCCATCGGCCGCACCCCGCGCTCCAACCCCGCCACCTACACCGGCCTCTTCACGCCCATCCGCGACCTCTTCGCGGGCACGCCCGAGTCGAGGGCGCGGGGATACGGCCCGGGGCGCTTCTCGTTCAACGTGAAGGGCGGCCGCTGCGAGGCCTGCCAGGGAGATGGCGTCATCAAGGTGGAGATGCACTTCCTCCCCGACGTCTACGTCACCTGCGACGTCTGCCACGGAAAGCGCTACAACCGCGAGACGCTCGACGTCCACTACCGCGGGCGGAACATCTGCGAGGTCCTCGACATGACCGTCGAGGCGGCCCTCGAGCTGTTCACCGCCGTGCCGGCAATCGCGAGGAAGCTGCAGACCCTGATGGAGGTGGGGCTCGGGTACGTGAGGCTCGGGCAGAGCGCGACGACGCTCTCCGGCGGCGAGGCGCAGCGCGTCAAGCTCGCGCTCGAGCTTTCCAAGCGCGACACCGGCCGGACGCTCTTCATCCTCGACGAGCCGACGACGGGGCTTCATTTCCACGACATCGACATGCTGCTGCGCGTGCTGCACCGCCTGCGCGACCACGGGAACACGGTGGTCGTGATCGAGCACAACCTCGACGTCGTGAAGACCGCCGACTGGGTCATCGACCTCGGCCCCGAGGGCGGCGACGGCGGCGGAAGGGTCATCGCCCAGGGCACGCCCGAGGACATCGCGGCCACCGCCGCGAGCTTCACCGGGCGCTATCTCGCGCCCGCCCTCGCGTCCTCCGGCCGGAGAAAGGCGACGGCATGACGACGCCACGCGACCTGCTGCTGGGAAGCTTCCGCGCGGCGCTCGCGGCCGCCGACCCGGCGGCCATCGTCCCGGAGCACCTGCCCCCGCCACCCGCCGGCCGCACGCTGGTCGTCGGCGCCGGGAAGGCCGCCGCCTCCATGGCGGCCGCGGTGGAGGGGCGCTGGCCCGCCGACGCGCCGCTCGACGGGCTCGTGATCACGCGCTACGGCCACGGCCTGCCCACGAGCCGCATCCGCGTGATCGAGGCGGGCCACCCCGTTCCCGACGAGGCCGGCGAGGAGGCCGCGAAGGAGATCCTCGCGCGCGCCGCCGCCCTCGGCGAGGACGACCTCCTGCTCGTTCTCGTCTCCGGCGGCGGATCGAGCCTGCTGTCGCTGCCGGTGCCCGGGATCGCGATGGCCGATCTCAAGGCGGTCACCCGCGACCTGCTCGCCTGCGGGGCGCCCATCCAGGAGATGAACACGGTCCGCAAGCACCTCTCCGCGATCCAGGGGGGCCGCCTCGCGCTCGCCTCGCGCGCCCCGGTCCTGGCGCTCGTGATCTCCGACGTGACCGGCGACGATCCGACGCACATCGCCTCCGGCCCCTGCTCGCCCGATCCGACCACGTATGGCGACGCGATCGCGATCCTCGGGCGCCATGGCGTGGTACCGCCCGCGTCGATCGCGGCCCACCTGGCGAGAGGCGCCGCCGGCGAGGTGCCGGAGACCCCGAAGCCGGGCGACCAGGGCTTCAACCGCGTCGAAACCCGGGTGATCGCCACGGCGCACGCGAGCCTCATGACCGCGGCCGCCTTCGTCCAGGCGCGCGGCATCACGCCGCTGGTGCTGGGCGACAGCGTCACGGGGGAGTCGCGGGAGGTGGCCAAGGTCCACGCCGCCATCGCCCGCCAGCTGCACCTGCACTCGCACCCGTTCAAGCCGCCCGTGGCGATCATCTCCGGCGGCGAGACCACCGTCACGATCCGCGGCAGCGGAAAGGGCGGACGCTGCAGCGAGTTCCTGCTGTCGCTCGCCGTCGAGCTCGCGGGCGCGGGCCACGTGTGGGCGCTCGCCGCGGACACGGACGGGATCGACGGCGCCGAGGCCAACGCCGGCGCCATCGTCGCGCCGGACACCCTGGCCCGCGCCGCCGCCGCGGGCCTCGACCCGAAGGGCATGCTCGCCAACAACGACGGATTCGGGTTCTTCTCCGCCCTCCGCGATCTCGTGGTCACCGGCCCGACACGCACCAACGTGAACGACTTCCGCGTGATCCTCGTCCTCTAGGCCCGGGAACGAAAAAGCCGACCCGAGGGTCGGCTTTCGTTCGGCGGCCGCGGGACTCAGGCTGCCTTCTCTGCCTTCGCCTGCTCGCCGGCCGGCTCGGGGCGGTCCATCAGCTCGACCAGCGCCATGGGCGCGTTGTCGCCCTGGCGGAAGCCCCACTTGAGGATGCGCAGGTAGCCGCCGTTGCGGCTCTTGTAGCGCGGCCCCAGCTCGTCGAACAGCTTCACGACCATGTCGCGGTCGCGCAGGCGGTCGAACGCGAGGCGCTTGTTGGCGAGGGTCGGGTTCTTGCCGAGCGTGATGATGGGCTCGGCCACCCGGCGCAGCTCCTTCGCCTTCGGCAGCGTCGTGCGGATCGCCTCGTGCTTGAGGAGCGAGACGGTCATGTTGCGCAGCATCGCGAGGCGGTGGCTGCTGGTGCGGTTGAGCTTTCGAAGCCCGTGGCGGTGGCGCATCGTCGGTTTCCTTGTCGGTCTCTTGGCCTGTCCGGCCTTGTTGTCGTTATGGGGTTGGAAAAAGGCTACTTCGTGAGGCCGGCGACCGGCCAGTTCTCGAGCTTCATCCCGAGGGTGAGGCCCTTGGAGGCGAGGACCTCCTTGATCTCGTTGAGCGACTTGCGCCCGAGGTTCGGCGTCTTGAGCAGCTCGTTCTCGGTGCGCTGGATGAGGTCGCCGATGTAGTAGATGTTCTCGGCCTTGAGGCAGTTGGCCGAGCGCACGGTGAGCTCGAGGTCGTCGACCGGCTGCAGCAGGATCGGGTCCACCTGGGGCTGGGCGCTCTCGACGCGCTCCTCGCTCGTCGACTGCAGCGAGGCGAAGACCGACAGCTGGTCCACCAGGACGCTCGCCGCGTAGCGGACGGCCTCCTCGGGCTCGATCACGCCGTTGGTCTCGATGTCGATGACGAGGCGGTCGAGGTCCGTGCGCTGCTCGACGCGGGCGCTCTCCACCTGGTAGCTCACGCGGCGGATCGGGCTGAAGGACGCGTCGAGGAGGATCGCGCCGATGGCGCGGGAGTCCTCGGTGCGGCGGGACGTGGCCGGCACGTAGCCGCGGCCCTTCTCCACCTTCACCGTCATGTCGAGCTTGCCGCCCTGGGTGATGTGGGCGATGACGTGGTCGGGATTGATGATCTCGATGTCGTGCGTCTGCTCGATGTCGGCCGCCGTGACCGGGCCCTGCTTCTCCTTCTTGAGCTTGAGGCTCACCTCGGCGCGGCCGTGCAGCTTCATGACGATGCCCTTGAGGTTCAGGAGCACGTCGACGACGTCCTCCTGCACGCCCTCGATGGTCGAGTACTCGTGCAGGACGCCGGCGATCTTCACCTCGGTCGCGGCGTAGCCGGGCATCGAGGACAGGAGGATCCGGCGAAGCGCGTTGCCGAGCGTGTGCCCGTAGCCGCGCTCGAACGGCTCCATCACCACCTTGGCGTGCGTGGGGGAAAGGTTCTGCACGTCGATGATGCGGGGCTTCAGGAAATTCGTGGCGTTGCTTTGCATGCGTGGAACCTCTGCCAGTGTCGGTTGAGGGAGCGAGCCGGCTCTCTGTGCTGCGGGGCAGCGCCTACTTCGAGTAAAGCTCGACCACCAGCTGTTCGTTCACGTCGGACGCGATCTCCGAACGGTCGGGAACGCTCTTGAACACGCCCTTGAAATTCTTCGAGTCCACGTCAACCCAGCTCGGGAAGCCGTTGGCTTCCGCCAGGTCCAGCGAGCTCTTGATGCGAAGCTGCGCCCGGGACTTCTCGCGCACGGTGACCGTGTCGGACGCGCGCAGGAGGTACGACGGGATGTTCACGGGCTTGCCGTTCACCTCGATGGCCTTGTGCGAGACGAGCTGCCTCGCTTCGGCCCGCGTGGAGGCGAAGCCCATGCGGTAGACGACGTTGTCGAGGCGGCTCTCGAGCAGCTGCAGCAGCGTCTCGCCGGTGGCGCCCTTCTTCTGCGCCGCCTTCTCGAAGTAGTTGCGGAACTGGCGCTCGAGGATGCCGTACATGCGGCGGATCTTCTGCTTCTCGCGCAGCTGGTGGCCGTATTCGGACACGCGCGTCATCTTCGCGCCGTGCTGGCCGGGGCGGACGTCGAGCTTGCACTTGGTGTCGAGGCCGCGGCGGGCGCTCTTCAGGAACAGGTCGGTGCCCTCGCGGCGGGCGAGCTTGCACTTGGGGCCGGTATAGCGTGCCATGGTGTCTTCCTGTGGTCTCTTCGTTCTCGAGCGCCGGTTACATCCGGCGGCGCTTCGGCGGACGGCAGCCGTTGTGCGGCACGGGCGTCACGTCGGCGATCGAAAGGATCTTGAGGCCGAGGGCGTTGAGAGCCCTGACGGCGGACTCGCGGCCGGGGCCGGGGCCCTTGATGCGGACCTCGAGATTCTTCACTCCGCATTCCATCGCTGCGCGGCCGGCGGCCTCCGCCGCGACCTGGGCCGCGAAGGGCGTGGACTTGCGCGAGCCCTTGAAGCCCGCGCCGCCGGAGGTTGCCCAGGACAGCGCGTTGCCCTGGCGATCGGTGATCGTGATGATCGTGTTGTTGAAGGAGGCGTGAACGTGCGCGATGCCTTCCGACACGTTCTTCTTCACCTTCTTGCGGACTCGCGTGGCGGCGGGTTTGGCCATGCTGGGTATCCTCGTGATTCGTCAGTGGGTCAGGCCGCGGCCTTGGTGAGGCGCACGGCCTTGCGCGGACCCTTGCGGGTGCGCGCGTTGGTGCGCGTGCGCTGGCCGCGCACGGGCAGGCCCTTCTTGTGGCGCACGCCCCGGTAGCAGCCGAGGTCCATGAGGCGCTTGATGTTCATGGAGGTCTCGCGGCGGAGGTCGCCCTCGACCGAGAAGCGCGAAACCTGCTCGCGCAGCTTGTCCATCTCGCCGTCGGTGAGATCCTTGATCTTGGCGGACTGCTTCACGCCCGCGGCGTCGCAGATCATGCGCGCGCGCGCGCGGCCGACTCCGAAGATCGCCGTGAGCGCGATCGAGGCGTGCTGGTGGTTCGGGATGTTGATGCCGGCAATACGGGCCATGGCTTGTCTCTCGTGTTGTCCTGTGCGGGGCGGCGGGTGCGTCAGCCCTGGCGCTGCTTGTGGCGCGGGTCGGCGCAGATGACGCGCACGACGCCCTTGCGCCGCACGATCTTGCACTTGCGGCAGATCTTCTTCACCGAAGCTTGAACTCGCATCGCTCTTCTCCTTACTTCGCCCGGAACGTGATCCGGGCCTTCGTCAAGTCGTAGGGGGTCAGCTCGACCGTCACCTTGTCCCCCGGCAGGATCCGGATGTAGTGCATCCGCATCTTCCCGGAGATGTGCCCGAGGACCACGTGGCCGTTCTCGAGCTTCACCCGGAACATCGCGTTGGGGAGGGTTTCGACCACCTCCCCCTGCATCTGGATCGTCTCTTCCTTCGCCATTCCAGCCCTATCTCACCGGGAATCCCGTGCCGCCCTTGAAGTTCGCCTTCTTGAGCAGGCTCTCGTACTGGTGGGACATCAGGTAGGCCTGTAGCTGCGCCATGAAGTCCATCGTCACCACGACCACGATCAGGAGCGAGGTGCCGCCGAAGTAGAAGGGCACGTTGTACTGCGTGCGCAGGAACTCCGGCAGCAGGCACACCGCCGTGATGTAGATCGCGCCGATGAGCGTGAGCCGGGTGATGATCTTGTCGATGTAGCGCGCCGTCTGGTCGCCGGGCCGGATGCCGGGCACGAAGGCGCCGCTCTTCTTCAGGTTGTCCGCCGTCTCCTTGGAGTTGAATACGAGCGCCGTGTAGAAGAAGCAGAAGAAAACGATCGCCGACGCGTAGAGGACGATGTAGAGCGCCTGGCCGGGCGACAGCGCCGCCGCGAAGTCCTTGAGCCAGGTCGCCTTCTCGTTCGACCCGAACCAGCTCGCCAGCGTGGCCGGGAACAGGATGATCGACGAGGCGAAGATCGGCGGGATGACGCCCGACATGTTGAGCTTCAGCGGCAGGAACGAGCTCTGGCCGCCGTAGAGCTTGTTGCCGACCTGGCGCTTGGCGTAGTTCACCAGGATGCGCCGCTGCCCCTTCTCGACGAAGACCACGATGTAGGTGACGCCCACGACCAGCGCGAAGACGATCAGCGCCACGAGGATCGTCATGGCGCCCGTGCGCACCAGCTCGAGGGTGCCGCCGATAGCGTGCGGCAGGCCGGCCACGATCCCGGCGAAGATGATCATCGAGATGCCGTTGCCCAGGCCGCGCTCGGTGATCTGCTCGCCCAGCCACATGAGGAACATCGTGCCCGTCATCAGGGTCACGACCGTCACGAGGCGGAACGCGAGGCCGGGCTCGATGACCAGGCCGGGCTGCGCCTCGAGGGCGACCGAGATGCCGAGCGCCTGGAACGTCGCCAGCACGACCGTCCCGTAGCGCGTGTACTGGGTGATCTTGCGGCGGCCCGCCTCGCCTTCCTTCTTGAGCGCCTCCAGCTGCGGCGAGACGACCGTCAGCAGCTGCATGATGATCGACGCGGAGATGTAGGGCATGATGCCCAGCGCGAAGATCGAGAAGCGCGACAGCGCCCCTCCCGAGAACATGTTGAACATGTCCAGGATGCCGCCCTGGGTCTGGTGGAACAGCTTCGCGAGCTCCGCAGGATCGATTCCCGGCACCGGGATGTACGTCCCGACGCGGTAGACGACGAGCGCGCCCACGAGGAACCAGAGGCGACGCTTGAGGTCGCCCAGCTTTCCCAGGGATGCGAGGGGATTGGCCGACAAGTCGGTCGCCTTTCCGTTCAGGCCACGGAGCCGCCGGCGGCCTCGATGGCCGCCTTGGCGCCCTTCGTGACGCCTACGCCCTGGACCTTCACGGCCTTCTCGACCTTGCCGGCCAGGATGATCTTCGCGCGCTTAGCGGAGCCCGCGACGAGGCCCGCCGCCTTGAGGGCGACGAGGTCCACGGTGTCGCCGTCGACGCGGCGCAGGTCGCCGAGGCGCACTTCGACGGCCGGCTCGATGGTGACGGCGGCGAAGCCGCGCTTGGGCATGCGGCGCTGGAGCGGCATCTGTCCGCCCTCGAAGCCGACCTTGTGGAATCCGCCGGCACGCGACTTCTGGCCCTTGTGGCCGCGGCCCGCGGTCTTGCCGAGGCCGGAGCCGATGCCGCGACCGACGCGGCGGCGGGCCTTCTTGGAGCCCGCGGCGGGCTTGAGCGTGTTGAGTTCCATCTCAGTCCTCGACTTTCACGAGATAGCTCACCTTGTTGACCATGCCGCGGATGGACGGCGTGTCGTCTAGCTCCACGGTGTGGCGGATGCGGCGAAGGCCGAGTCCGCGCACGGTCGCCTTGTGGGGGGTGAGCGCGCCGCGCAGGCCCTTGACCTGCGTGACCTTGATTTTCTTGGGGGAAGTCATCTCGGTTTCCTTGCTCAGCCGACGATCTCTTCGACCTTCTTGCCGCGCTTGGCCGCGATCTCGGACGGGCGGTGCTGCTGGAGCAGCCCGTCGAGGGTGGCGCGCACGACGTTGTAGGGGTTGGTGGAGCCGTGGCACTTGGCCGAGATGTTGGTGACGCCCATCACCTCGAAGACGGCGCGCATGGCGCCGCCCGCCTTGATGCCGCTGCCTTCCGCCGCCGGCTGCATGAAGACGCGAGTGGCGCCGTGCTGGCCGAGGACCTCGTGGTGGATCGTCCCGCCCTTGAGGGCGACCTTCACCATGTTGCGGCGGGCCTGCTCCATCGCCTTCTGCACGGCAACGGGGACCTCGCGGGACTTGCCCTTGCCCATGCCGATGGAGCCGTCGCCGTCGCCCACCACCGTGAGCGCCGCGAAGCCGAGGATGCGGCCGCCCTTGACGACCTTGGTCACCCGGTTCACCGAGATCATCTTCTCCCGGAGGCCGTCGGAGCGCTCGTCGCCACCCATGCTCTTCTGTTCGATTTTCGCCATGTCGGTTTCCTGTCAGTCTGCCTGGGCGGCCCTAGAACTTGAGCCCGCCCTCGCGGGCGGCCTCGGCCAGCGCCTTCACGCGGCCGTGGTAGCTGAAGCCGGCGCGGTCGAACGCCACCTCGGTCACGCCGGCGGCCTTCGCCTTCTCGGCGATGCGCTTGCCCACGAGCACGGCGGCTTCCTTGTTGGCGCCGTTGGGCGCGAGCGCGCGGACTTCCTTCTCGGCCGTCGAGGCCGAGGCGAGTATCTTGGCGCCGTCCGCGGCCACGACCTGCGCGTAGATGTGCTGGTTGGTGCGGTGCACGGTGAGGCGCACCGCCTCCTGGCGGCGGATGCGCGAGCGCGTCTTGGCGGCGCGGCGCAGTCTCGAGGGCTTCTTGTCGGTCATGATGGTGTTCTCCGTAGCAACGCCTGGGCCGCGTTACTTCTTCTTCGTTTCCTTGATGACCACGGTCTCGTCGGAGTAGCGCACGCCCTTGCCCTTGTAGGGCTCGGGGGACTTGTACGCGCGGATCTCGGCGGCGACCTGCCCGACCTTCTGGCGGTCGACCCCCTTGATGACGATCTCGGTCTGGGTCGGCGTCTCGGCCTTCACGCCCTCGGGCAGCACGTGGACGACCGGGTGGGAGAAGCCGAGCGACAGGTTGAGCTTGGCGCCCTGGGCCTGGGCCTTGTAGCCGACGCCCACGAGCGTGAGCTTCTTCTCGAAGCCCTGCTTCACGCCCCGGACCATGTTCGCGACGATGGCGCGCATCGTGCCGGACATGGCGTTCGCCTGGATCGAGCCGTTGGCGGCGGCGAAGGTCACCTGCGAGCCCTCGACCTTCACGACGACGTCGGCGGACAGCGGCTGCCGGAGCGTGCCCAGCGGGCCCTTGACGGTGAGGTCGGTCTGGCCGAGCGCGACTTCGACCTTCTCGGGGATGACGACGGGGGTCTTGGCAATGCGGGACATGGCGTGCCTCCCTAGACCACGATGCAGAGGACTTCGCCGCCCACGCCCGTCTCGCGGGCGCGCCGGTCGGTCATCACGCCGCGCGAGGTCGAGACGATCGCCACGCCGAGGCCATTGAGCACGCGCGGGATGTCGTCGCGGCCCTTGTAGATGCGCAGCCCCGGACGGGAGACGCGCTCGATCTTCTCGATCACGGGCTTGCCCGCGTAGTACTTGAGGCCGATCTCGAGGACGTTCTTGCCGTCGACGGTGCGCTGCGCGAAGTCGTCGATGTAGCCCTCGTCCTTGAGGACCTTGGCGATCGCGAGCTTCACCTTGGAAGCGGGAATCGCAACGCTGACCTTGTCCGTCGCCTGGGCGTTGCGGATCCGGGTCAGCATGTCCGCGATGGGATCACTCATGCTCATCGTGGGTCTCCTACCAGCTCGCCTTGATCATGCCGGGAATCTCGCCGCGCATCGCGATCTCGCGGATCTTGCTGCGCGCGAGGCCGAACTTGCGGAACGTGCCGCGGGGGCGCCCCGTGATCGCGCAGCGGTTGCGCAGGCGCACGGGGGAGGCGTTCCGGGGCAGGGCCTGGAGCTTGGCCAGGGCCTCGTCGCGGGCGTCGTCGGTCGCCTTGGGGTCCTTGATGATGGCGAAGAGCGCCTTGCGCTTTTCCGCGAACTTCTTCACGGTTGCGCGGCGCTTCGCCTCGCGGTTGATGAGTGCGAGCTTGGCCATTACGCCCTCTCAGTTCTGAACGGGAAGCGGAAGGCGGCGAGGAGGGCCTTCGCCTCCGCATCCGTCTTCGCGGTCGTGGTGATGCAGACGTTCAGGCCCCGGACCGTGTCGACCTTGTCGTACTCGATCTCGGGGAAGATGATCTGCTCCTTGATGCCGATGCTGTAGTTGCCGCGCCCGTCGAAGGCGCGGCCGGACACGCCGCGGAAGTCGCGAACGCGCGGCAGCGCGATTGTCACGAGGCGGTCGAGGAACTCGTACATCCGGTGCGAGCGAAGCGTCACCATGCAGCCGATGGGGTAGCCCTCGCGGATCTTGAAGTGGGCGATCGACTTGCGGCTCTTGGTGATGACCGGCTTCTGGCCGGCGATCTTCACCATGTCGCCCGAGGCGTTCTCGAGGATCTTCTTGTCGGCCACGGCCTCGCCCACGCCCATGTTGAGCGTGATCTTCTCGATGCGGGGCACCTGCATCTTCGTCTTGTAGCCGAACTGCTTCATGAGGGCCGGCACCACCGTCTCGCGGTAGAGCGTCTGCAGGCGCGCCGGTTGCGCGGGCGCCTGGGACTTGGCGGGTTTCTGTTCTTTGGCCTTTGCCATGGAATGTTCTCCCGGACTCGTCAGGCGTCGGCGACTTCGCCGTTCGACTTGAAGAAGCGCACCTTGCGGCCGTCGTCGAGGACGCGGAAGCCGACGCGATCGGCCTTGCCCGTGGCGGGATTGAAGAGCGCCACGTTCGAGGCCTGGATCGGCATTTCCTTGTCGACGATGCCGCCCGTCTGGCCCTTGATCGGGTTGGGGCGGGTGTGGCGCTTCACGCGGTTCACGCCCTCGACCACGAGCTTGCCCGTGTCGAGGACGCGCAGCACGGTGCCGCGCTTGCCCTTGTCCTTGCCGGTGGTGACGACCACCTGGTCGCCCTTGCGGATCTTTTTCATGTGGGTCCCCTACAGCACTTCGGGCGCGAGCGAGACGATCTTCATGAAGCGCTCCGTGCGGAGCTCGCGCGTGACGGGCCCGAAGATGCGGGTCCCGATCGGCTCGAGCTTCGGGTTCAGGAGCACGGCGGCGTTGGTGTCGAACTTGATCACCGAGCCGTCGGGGCGGCGGACGCCATGCGCGGTGCGGACGACGACCGCGCTGTAGACCTCGCCCTTCTTCACGCGGCCGCGCGGGGCGGCCGACTTGATGCTCACCTTGATGATGTCGCCGATGCCGGCGTAGCGGCGCTTGGAGCCTCCGAGCACCTTGATACACATCACCGAACGCGCGCCGGTATTGTCGGCGACGTCGAGAATCGACTGCATCTGAATCATTGTTTTCTCTCCAACTTGTCCCGGCGGGCAGGGCCCGTCCGGTCAGTCTTGGATCCGTCTTCCGCCGGGCGCCTCCCTGGAGGTCGGCTTCCGGCTGGCGTGAATTGAATCTGGGTCCGGGCGCTTGGGTGCATCGGCTTCGGCCGACGCCCGGATTGCCCCCGGGGCAAGCCCGGGGTCTTAAGCGGACTTCCGGCCGACGAAGCCAAGGCCGGAGGCAGCAAAGACTTAAATTCTAACAGTATTTCGGCGAAGGGCGCAAGCCTACTCCGGCCGGGCCCGTTCCACGAGCTTGGCGACCTTCCACGACTTGGTCTTCGAGATGGGGCGGCATTCGACGATCGTCACGGTGTCGCCCGCCTTGGCCTCGTTGCCCTCGTTGTGGGCGTGGTATTTCCTGGTCCGGCGCACCACCTTGCCGATGACCGGGTGCATGACCTGGCGCTCGACGAGGACGGTCACCGTCTTGTCCATCTTGTCGCTCACGACCTTGCCCGTGAGGCTTCGCTGATTCTTCGCGGTCTCGCTCATTGCTTGCTCGCTTTCGCCTTCTCGGTGAGCACGGTGTGCACACGCGCGATCTCGCGCTTCACGCGCTGGATCTCGCTGTTCTTGGTGAGGCTCTGCGTGGCGAGCTGCATGCGCAGGCCGAACTGGGCCTTGCGCAGCTCCAGCAGCTCCTTCTGCAGATCCTCGACGCTCTTGGAACGCAGTTCGTTCGCTTTCATGTCAGCTCCTTCAACCGATGAGGCGGTGCACGAAGGTCGTGCGGATCGGGAGCTTCGCCGCGGCCAGCGCGAACGCCTCGCGCGCGAGCGACTCCTCGACGCCGTCCATCTCGTACAGCACCTTGCCGGGGACGATCTCGGCAACGAAGTATTCCGGGTTGCCCTTGCCGTTGCCCATGCGCACTTCGGCCGGCTTCTTCGAGATCGGCTTGTCCGGGAAGATGCGGATCCAGATGCGGCCGCCGCGCTTGATGTGGCGCGTCATGGCCCGGCGGGCTGCCTCGATCTGGCGGGCGGTGAGCCGGCCGCGGCCGACGGCCTTCAGGCCGAACTCGCCGAACGACACCTTGGCGCCGCTCGTGGCCACCCCCTTGTTGCGGCCCTTCTGCTCCTTGCGGTACTTCCTTCTAGCTGGCTGCAGCATGTTTCACCCCCGGTTTCCTGGTCTTGCGCTCCGCCTCGGGAGCCGCCGCGACGGGCTGTTCGCCCTTGCCGAGCACCTCGCCCTTGAACACGAGGACCTGCACGCCGATCGTTCCGTAGGTCGTGCGCGCCTCGGAGAAGCCGTACTCGATGTCGGCCCGCAGCGTGTGCAGCGGCACGCGACCCTCGCGGTACCACTCCGTGCGCGCGATCTCGGCGCCGTTCAGGCGGCCCGCGCTCGTGATCTTGATGCCCTGGGCGCCGAGGCGCATCGCGTTCTGCATGGCGCGCTTCATCGCGCGCCGGAACATCACGCGCTTCTCGAGCTGGCCGGTGATCGAGTCGGCGATGAGCTGGGCGTCCAGCTCGGGCTTCCTGATCTCCTCGATGTTCACGTGGACCGGCACGCCCATCAGCTTCTGCAGGACGTGGCGCAGGCCCTCGATGTCCTCGCCCTTCTTGCCGATCACCACGCCCGGGCGGGCCGAGTAGATGGTGATGCGGGCGTTCTTGGCGGGCCGCTCGATCACGACGCGGCCGACCGCGGCGTGGGAGAGCTTCCTCTTCAGGTATTCGCGGACCCGGATGTCCTCGGCGAGCATGCCGGGGAAGTTCTTGGAGTTCGCGTACCACTTCGACGTCCAGTTGCGGTTGACCGCGAGGCGGAAACCGGTCGGATTGATCTTCTGTCCCATCGCTTTCCCCTTCAGGCCCGGCCGTCGCCGACGGTCAGGAACACGTGGCAGGTATGCTTCAGCACGCGGTTGCCGCGCCCCTTGGCGCGCGCGTGGAAGCGCTTGAGCACCGGGCCCTTCTCGACGACGATGCGGGTGATCTTGAGCTCGTCGATGTCCGCGCCGTTGTTGTGCTCGGCGTTGGCGATCGCGCTCTCGAGCACCTTCTTGATGATCACGGCGCCCTTCTTGGGGGTGAACGAGAGGATGTTCAGCGCCCGGTCGACCTTCTGGCCGCGGACGAGATCCGCAACCAGCCGGCCCTTCTGCGCCGAGAGCTTGGCACCGTAGAGTTTCGCGTTGACTTGCATCACGGTCTCCTTACTTCTTGGCCGGCGCCGCGGGCGCCGCGACCTTCTTGTCGGCCGAGTGGCCTTTGAAGGTGCGGGTGAGCGCGAACTCGCCGAGCTTGTGGCCGACCATGTTCTCGGTCACGTAGACGGGGATGTGCTGCTTGCCGTTGTGGACGGCGATGGTGAGGCCCACGAAATCGGGCAGCACCGTGGAGCGGCGCGACCAGGTCTTGATCGGGCGCTTGTCCTTCGCGGCCACGGCGGCCTCGACCTTCTTCATGAGATGCCCGTCGACGAACGGGCCCTTCTTGATTGAACGTGCCATGTCGTTAGCCCCTTACGCCTTCTTGTGGCGGCTGCGCACGATCATCGTCTGCGTGCGCTTGTTGGAACGCGTCTTCTTGCCCTTGGCCGGCTGTCCCCACGGGGAAACCGGGTGGCGGTTGCCGCGCGTGCGGCCGCCGAGCGGGTGGTCGACCGGGTTCATCGTCTCGCCGCGGACCGTCGGGCGGATGCCGCGCCAGCGGTTCGCGCCGGCCTTGCCGATCTGGCGCAGGTTGTGCTCCTCGTTGCCCACCTCGCCGATCGTGGCGCGGCAGTCGACGTGGACGCGGCGGATTTCGCCGGAGCGCATCCGCAGCTGCGCGTACTCGCCCTCGCGGGCGAGGAGCTGCACCCCGGCGCCGGCGGCGCGGGCGATCTGCGCGCCCTTGCCCGGCAGCATCTCGACGCAGTGCACCGTCGTGCCGACCGGGATGTTGCGGAGCGGCAGCGAGTTGCCGGACTTGATCGGCGCCTCGGCGCCGCTCTCGACCTTCTGCCCGACCGTGATGCCCTTCGGGGCGATCATGTAGCGGCGCTCGCCGTCGGCGTAGCACAGCAGCGCGATGTTGGCGCTGCGGTTCGGGTCGTACTCGAGGCGCTCGACCGTCGCGGGGATCCCGTCCTTGTTGCGGCGGAAGTCGATCAGGCGGTAGTGCTGCTTGTGGCCGCCGCCCTGGTGGCGCGTCGTGATGTTGCCGAAGGAGTTGCGGCCGGCGCGCTTCGACTGCTTCTCGAGGAGCGGCGCGTGGGGCTTGCCCTTGTGCAGGTCGGGGTTGACGACCTTCACCATCGACCGGCGGCCGGCCGAGGTGGGTTTGGTCTTGACGAGGGCCATGTTATGCCACTCCTTCCACGAAGTTGATGTCGCCCTCGCCCTTCAGGCTCACGTAGGCCTTCTTGACGTCGCGGCGGCGGCCTTCGAAGCGCCCGTGGCGCTTCTGCTTGCCCTTGAGGTTCACCACGTTCACCGCGGCGACCTCCACCTTCTGCTCCTTGAACAGGAGCTCGACGGCGGCCTTGATCTCGGCCTTCGTCGCGTCCGCGAGGACCTCGAAGACGATCTGGCGGTTCTTCTCGCCCACCATCGTCGCCTTCTCGGAGATGATCGGGGCGCGGATGACCTTCATCAGTCGTTCGGCGTTCATGCGAGGGCCTCCTCGAAGTGCTTGACCGCGCCGCGCGTGAGCAGGACCTTCGGGAACCGGACGAGGCTCACGGGGTCGGCGTGGCGCGCCTCGAGAACCAGCACGTTCGGCAGGTTGCGCGAGGACAGGTAGAGGTTCTCGTCGGGCTGGTCGGTGATGATGAGTACCTCGGTGAGGCCCATCGCCTTGAGCTTCTGCGTGAGAAGCCGGGTCTTGGGCTGGTCCACCGTGAGGGTGTCCACCACCGCCAGGCGCTCCTCGCGCACCAGCTGCGACAGGATCGAGGCCATGCCCGCGCGGTACATCTTGCGGTTGACCTTGTGGGAGAAGTTTTCGTCGGGCGAGTTCGGGAAGATCTTCCCGCCGCCGCGCCACAGGGGGCTCGACGTCATGCCCGAGCGTGCGCGGCCGGTGCCCTTCTGGCGCCACGGCTTCTTCGTCGAGTGCTTGACGTTGCCGCGGTCCTTCTGCGCGCGCGTGCCCGCGCGGCCGTTGGCGTGGTACGCGACCACGACCTGGTGGACGAGCGCCTCGTTGAACGCGCGCCCGAAGAGCGCCTCGGAGGCGGCCACCGGGGCGAGGGATTCGCCCTTGTCGTTGATGACCTTGAGTTCCATCACTTGCCTCCCTTCGGCGCCTTGGCCTTCACGCTCGGGCGCAGCACCACGGAGCCGTTCTTGGCGCCGGGGACCGAGCCCTTGACCATGACGAGGCCGCGCTCGGCGTCGACGCGGGCCACTTCCAGGAGCTGGACCGTGCGCTGCACCGCGCCGAGGTGGCCGGACATGCGCTTGCCGGGGAAGACGCGGCCCGGGTCCTGCGCCATGCCGATCGAGCCGGGGCTGTTGTGCGAGATCGAGTTGCCGTGCGAGGCACGGTTCGACGAGAAGTGGTAGCGCTTGATCACGCCGGCGTAGCCCTTGCCGATGGACGTTCCCGTGACGTCGACCTTCTGGCCGACCTGGAACATGTCCACCTTGAGCTCCGCGCCCACCGCGAGAGCGCCGAGCGCCTCGGGGGCGACGCGGAACTCCTTGAGGACGCTGCCGGCTTCAACGCCGGCTTTGGCGAAATGGCCCGCCTGGGCCTTCGTCACGCGCGAGGCGCGGCGCTTGCCGTAGGCCACCTGGATGGCGCAGTAGCCGTCGCCATCGGCGGTCTTGATCTGGGTGACGCGGTTGCCCGCGCAGTCGAGCACCGTCACGGGGACGCTGGTGCCGTCCTCGTTGAAGATGCGCATCATGCCGACCTTCCGGCCGACGAGTCCGAGACTCATCTTCTTTCCTTTCTCTTGTTCGCCCGCCGGAAACGCCTGCGGGTGCCGGCTGCAATTGGCCGGCCCTTCACCTTCCGTCCGGGCGGCTGCCCGGGCGGTACTTCAACCCGCCTACAGCTTGATCTCGACGTCCACGCCTGCAGGGAGGTCCAGCTTCATCAGCGCGTCGACGGTCTTGTCGGTCGGGTCGATGATGTCCATGAGGCGCAGGTGCGTGCGGATCTCGAACTGGTCGCGCGAGGTCTTGTTCTTGTGCGGCGAGCGCAGGATGTCGAAGCGCTCGATGCGGGTGGGCATCGGGACCGGCCCCTTCACGACGGCGCCGGTGCGCTTGGCGGTTTCGACGATCTCGAGCGCCGACTGGTCGATGAGCTTGTAGTCGAACGCCTTGAGGCGGATGCGGATCTTCTGCTTGCCGAGTGCCTGGGCCATGTTCCTACTCCAGGATCTTGGAGACGACGCCGGCACCGACGGTGCGGCCGCCCTCGCGGA
>JBBIJT010000048.1:0-24086 GCA_037445795.1 Betaproteobacteria bacterium
GGTTGCTCCCCTTGTAGGGAATGTTGGTGATGTCGACGCCCGCCATCATCTTGAACAGTTCCCCCGCCATGTGGATGGAGGTCCCGAGCCCGCCGATCGCGAAGTCGAGCTTCCCCGGCTGGGCCTTCGCCATCGCGATCACGTCCTTCGCGTCCTTCGCGGGGAAATCCCGGGACGCCACGAGCACGGCGGGCCCGGTGGAAACCTGCGTGACGGGCGTGAAGTCCTTCACCGCGTCGTAGGGCACCTTCGCCCCGTACAGGCCCATGTTCACCGAGTGGCTCGTGTTCACGAAGAGGAGCGTGTAGCCGTCCGGCGCCGACTTCGCCACGGCCTCCGCGGCGATGTTGCCCCCGGCGCCGGCGCGGTTCTCCACGATCACGGGCTGCCCGAGCTCCTTCGACATCTCCTGGCCGAGGAATCGGGCCAGCGTGTCGGTCGTCCCCCCCGGGGTAACGCCGACGAGGATCTTGATGGGCTTCGCGGGCCAGGCCTGGGACCATGCGGCGGGCGCGGCGAGGCCGGCGGCCAGGGCGGCGACTACGGCGATCCAGCGTTTCATGGGCTTCATTCCCTTTCTCACGAGTTCACGTCCACCACGAGGCGGCCGCGGATCCGGCCGCCCAGCACGTCCTGCGCGCGGTCGATGGCCTGCGCGAGCCCCACCTGCGTCGTGATCGCGTCGAGCTTGCCGCGATCGAGGTCGGCGGCGAGCCGCGCCCAGGCCTCCTCGCGCTCGGCCCGCGGGGCCATGACGCTGTCCACGCCGATGAGGCGCACCCCGCGGAGGATGAACGGCGCGACGCTCGCGGTGAAGTCCATCCCCTGCGCGAGCCCGCAGGCCGCCACCACGCCACGGTACCTGGCCTGGGCGCAGGCGTTGGCGAGCGTGTGGCTGCCCACGGCGTCCACGACGCCGGCCCAGCGCTCCTTCTGCAGGGGCTTGCCGGGCTGCGCGAGCCCGGCGCGGTCGATCACCTCGGCCGCGCCGAGCGAGCGCAGCCACTGCGCCTCGGATGCCTTGCCCGTCGAGGCGACCACCCGGTAGCCCCACCCCGAGAGGATGGAGACGGCGATGCTCCCCACGCCGCCCGTGGCGCCGGTCACGAGGACATCGCCGTGCTCCCTGGCGACCCCCTGCTTCGCGAGCGCCAGGGCGCAGAGCATCGCCGTGTAGCCGGCCGTCCCGATGGCCATGGCCTGCCTCGTCGTGAGCGCCTCCGGCAGGCGCACGAGCCAGTCGCCCTTGAGCCTCGCCCGCTGCGCGAGGCACCCCCAGTGCGTCTCCCCCACCCCCCACCCGTTCAGGATCACGCGCTCGCCGGGCTTCCACGCGGGATGGTCGCTGCGCTCGACCACGCCGGCCCCGTCGATGCCGGCCACCATCGGCCACCTGCGCACGACGGGCGACCTGTTCGTGATCGCGAGCGCGTCCTTGTAGTTGACGGTCGAGTACTCGACGCGGATCGTGACGTCGCCCTCGGGCAGCGCGGACTCGTCGAGCTCGGCCACGCGCGCCTGGAAGACGTCGCTTTCGCGGGTGAGATGGATGGCCCTGAACATTTCCCCGGCACTCCCGGTGGTTGCGATTCGACGATGGGACGGCTCGATGCTACCTCGCCCGGAGGACCCGCGGGTTCTCGGCCGAGGCGTGCTTCCTCGCGAAATAGTCGCGCGACTGCATCTCGCGGAGCCGGCTCGCGGTGCGCGCGAACTCGTTGCGGACCATCCTGCCAGGCCCCGTCACCTCGTCCGTCGGCGCCACGAGGTCCTCGGGCTGCACCTCGGCCGACATGGCGAGGCGCACGCGCTGGTCGTAGAACACGTCGACGAGCCAGGTGAGTCGCCGGATCACGTCGGTCTGCGCGGGCGCGAGCTGCGGCACGCCGGAGACGAGGACCGTGTGGTAGCCGCTCGCGATCTCGAGGTAGTCGTTCTGCGACCGCGGCTCCACGCACAGGGCCTCGAAGTCGAGCCACAGGACTCCCTTGGCGCGCTGGCGGAAGGGCAGTGGCCGCCCGCCGACCTCGATGGCGCCGTCGCGCTCGAAGGCGGCCTTGGTCACCGCGTCGAAGAACTGGGCCAGGTGCTGGTCGGCGTCCTCGCCCGGCGGCGAGTACCAGACGCGGAAGCCCTCGAGGATGCGGCGGCGGTGGTCGGTGCCGCCGCCCAGGGCCACCACGTCCAGCTCGCGCTTGATGACGGCGATGGCGGGCAGGAAGCGCGAGCGCTGCAGCCCGTTCGGATAGAGGCCGTCGGGCTCGTAGTTGGAGGTCATGACGAAGACCACGCCCTTGGCGATCAGGAGCTCGAGCAGGCGCCCGAGGATCATCGCGTCGGCGATGTCGCTCACGTGGAACTCGTCGAAGCAAAGCAGCCGCCGCTCCCTCGCGATCTGCGTCGAGATGGCCTCCAGCGGGTCCTCGGTGCCCGAGAGCGCGCGCAGTCTCGCATGGGTCTCGCGCATGAACTCGTGGAAGTGGACGCGGCGCTTGCGCCGGTGGCGGCTCACCTTGTAGAACGCGTCCATCAACAGGGACTTGCCGCGTCCCACGCCGCCCCAGATGTACATGCCGCGCGGCGGGCGGCGGCCCGCGCCGAAGTTCGTGACCAGCCGGTTTATCTTGCCCGCGCGGTACTGGCGGTACTCCTCGAGCTCGCCGAACAGCCGCTCGAGCAGCCCCAGCACGCGCAGCTGCTCGCTGTCGGTCTCGAAGTCCGGCCGCTGCTGGAAGTGCCAGTACCACTCGAAGGGGCCCGAGAACTGGTTCGGGTCCGCGGGCTCGAGCTCCTCGTCTTCCAGGCCTTCCGGCAGGTCTTCTTGGCGCATGCGCTTGCTAGGGCGTTCCCAAAGTTGTTCGCCACCGCCAGCCACTCACGAGTTGAGGGAGCGCTTGTCGACGGCGAGGGCCGCCTCGCGGACCACCTCGGAGAGCGTCGGGTGGCCGTGGCAGATGCGGGCGATGTCCTCGGAAGCGCCGCGGAACTCCATCACCGTGACGGCCTCCTGGATGAGGTCCGAGGCATGCGCGTGCACGATGTGCACGCCCAGCACCCGGTCCGTGGCCGCGTCGGCCACGATCTTCACGAAGCCCTGCGATTGCCCCGTGCCCAGCGCACGTCCGTTGATCGCGAACGGGAACTGCCCCGTGCGCACCGCGATCCCGTCGGCCTTGGCCTTCTGCTCCGTCATGCCGACCCAGGCCACCTCGGGCGACGTGTAGATGATCCAGGGGATGCAGTCGTAGTCGATGTGCGGCTTCTGGCCGGCGATGAGCTCCGCGACCATCACGCCCTCGTCCTCGGCCTTGTGGGCGAGCATCGGGCCGCGCACCACGTCGCCGATGGCCCAGACGTTGGGGAGGTTCGTGCGGCACTGGCCGTCCACCTCTACGAAGCCGCGCTCGTCCACCTTGAGCCCCACGTTCACCGCGCCCAGGCCGTCGGTGTTCGGGACGCGCCCGACGCTCACGACCAGCCGGTCGCACTCAAGCTTCTGCGCGAGGCCCTTGTCGTCCGTGTACTCGACGAGGACGGCGTTCTTTCGCATCGAGACCTTCTCGATCTTCACGCCCAGGCGGATGTTGAGGCCCTGCCCCTTCGTGAGGATCTTCCAGGCCTCCTTCTGCACCGCCTCGTCGCAGGCGCCCAGGAACGCCGGCAGCGCCTCGAGGATGGTGACCTCGGAGCCGAGGCGGCGCCAGACGCTCCCCAGCTCGAGGCCGATGACGCCCGCCCCGATGACGCCCAGGCGCTTCGGGGCCGCGCCGAAGGCGAGCGCTCCCTCGTTGTCGCAGACGCTCACGTTGTCGACCGTCACGTTGGGCAGGTGGCGGGCCTTGGAGCCCGTGGCCACGATGACGTGCCTCGCCTGCACCGTCTCCTTCCTGTCGCCGTTGGCCACCTCGATCGCGTAGGTGTCGCCGCCCGTGACGAACCTGCCGAAGCCCTGCAACCAGGCGATCTTGTTCTTCTTGAAGAGGAACTCGATGCCCTTGGTCATCTTCGAGACGATGGCTTCCTTGCGCGCCTGCATGCGCGCCACGTCGATCTTCGCGCCCGAGACCGCGATGCCGTGCTCGTCGAGGTGGTGGTTCACCTTCTCGAACTCCTCCGACGAGGCGAGAAGCGCCTTCGACGGGATGCACCCCACGTTGAGGCAGGTTCCGCCCAGGGCGAGATCGCCCTTCGCGTTCTTCCACCCCTCGATGCAGGCGGTCTTGAGCCCGAGCTGCGCGGCGCGCACGGCGGCGATGTAGCCGCCGGGGCCGGCGCCGATCACGACAACGTCAAAGGTCTGCGACATGGGAGTTCCGGGAGAGTGAAATGGGCTGGGGGTTCAACTGCGTGTCCTCTGCGTCCTCTGTGTTGAAGCGTTGCCTGCATCATCCCTCCGCCTATCGCAGCCAGAAGCGGGCGATGTGCACGCCCAGGCCCGCGCAGAGGCCGGCGGCGAGGGGATGCACGTTCTTGAGGAACATCGGCGGGTGCTTCGCGAGCTGCAGCACCCAGAAGGTGAGCGCCACCGCGAGCCCCACCGCGAGCGAGACGGCGAAGTGGCGCGGCAGGTACATCCCGAGCGACTGCTGGAAGAAGACCGCGAGGAAGCCCACGAGGAGCGACCCGAGCACGAAGAAGAACGCCCGGCGCACCAGGTCCGCGGGCTTGAGCTTCTTGCGACGCGCCAAGCGGCGGCCCCTAGACGTCCAGCAGCAGCCGGGCCGGGTCCTCGAGGGCGTCCTTGATGGCCACGAGCGACAGCACCGCCTCGCGGCCGTCGATGATCCGGTGGTCGTAGGAGAGCGCCAGGTAGTTCATCGGCCGCACCACCACCTGCCCGCCCTCGACCACCGCCCGCTCCTTGGTGGCGTGGATGCCGAGGATCGCGCTCTGCGGCGGGTTGATGATCGGGGTGGAGAGCATCGAGCCGAAGACGCCGCCGTTCGAGATCGAGAACGTGCCGCCGGTCAGCTCCTCGATGGTGATCTTTCCGTCCTTGGCGCGCTTGCCGAAGTCGGCGATGGCCTTCTCGATGTCCGCGATGGACATGATGTCGGCGTTGCGCAGGATGGGCACCACGAGCCCGCGCTCGCTGCCCACGGCGATGCCGATGTCGTAGTAGCCGTGGTAGACGATGTCGTTGCCGTCGATCGAGGCGTTGACCACCGGGAACTTGCGCAGCGCCGCCACGGCCGCCTTCACGAAGAACGACATGAAGCCCAGCTTCACGCCGTGCTCCTTCTCGAAGCGGTCCTTGTAGCGGTTCCTGAGCTCCATCACCGGCGCCATGTTGACCTCGTTGAAGGTCGTGAGGATGGCCGCGGTGGATTGCGACTGCACCAGGCGCTCGGCCACGCGCGCGCGCAGCCGCGACATCGGCACGCGCTGTTCGGGCCGCCCCCCCTTCGGGATCGCCATCGGGGCGGCGGCGGCCTTGGCCGCGGGGGCGGCACCCAGAACGTCGCCCTTGGTGACCCGGCCGTCGCGGCCGGTGCCGGCGATCGCCGCCACGTCCACGCCCTTCTCGGCCGCGAGCTTGGCAGCCGAGGGAGAGGCACCCTTGGCGGCCGGGGCCGGGGCAGCGGCCGCCGCGGGAGCGGCCTTGGCCGCGGGCGCCGGCTCGGCGGCCGGCGCTGCCGCTGACGCCACGGCCGCGGTGTCGATCACCGCGAGCACGTCGCCGGAGGTGACGGTCTCCCCGTCGGCCCTGACGATCTTCACGAGCACGCCTTCGGCGGGGGCCGGGGTCTCGAGCACCACCTTGTCCGTCTCGATGTCGATCAGGTTCTCGTCGCGCCTGACCGCCTCGCCGACCTTCTTGTGCCAGGTGACCAGGGTGGCCTCCGAGACGCTCTCGGAGAGTTGCGGGACCTTCACTTCCACTTGCATGTCGATTCCTTCCCGTGATCGATGCCTGCGGGCCGCTCAGTCGGCGGCCTTCTTGGAGGAGGCGGCGTCCAGCGTCAGGGCCGCGTCGATGATTTCCTTCTGCTGCTGGTTGTGAAGCGCGAGGTAGCCCACAGCGGGCGAGGCGGAGGACTTGCGCTGCGCCGCGGAGAGGGCCTGGTCGGGCCGCAGGTGCTCGAGCAGGTAGTGCTGGATGCGGTGCCAGGCGCCCTGGTTGGCCGGCTCCTCCTGCGCCCACACGACGCTCTTCGCGTTCGGGTAGAGGGCGATCTGCGCGGCGAAGTCGGCGTGGGGGAACGGGTAGAGCTGCTCCAGGCGCACGAGGGCGACGTCCTCGACGCCGCGCTTGTCGCGCTCGGCCGCGATGTCGAACCAGACCTTGCCCGAGCAGAAGACGACGCGCTTCACCTTCTTCGGCGCGGGCGCGGCAGGGTCGCCGATCACGCACTGGAAGCCGCCGGTGGCAAGGTCCCCGAGGGGCGAGGTCGACTCCTTGCGCCGCAGCAGGCTCTTGGGCGTCATCACGATCAGGGGCTTCCTCATCGGGCGCACCACCTGCCGGCGCAGCATGTGGAAGAACTGGGCCGGCGTTGAGGGCACGCAGACCTGGATGTTGTGCTCCGCGCACAGCTGCAGGTAGCGCTCGAGACGGGCCGAAGAGTGCTCCGGGCCCTGCCCCTCGTAGCCGTGCGGCAGCAGCATGGTGAGCCCGCACAGCCGCCCCCACTTGGCCTCGCCCGAGGCGATGAACTGGTCGATGACCACCTGCGCGCCGTTGGCGAAGTCGCCGAACTGCGCCTCCCAGAGCACCAGCTCGAAGGGATTGGCGGTCGCGTAGCCGTACTCGAACCCGAGCACCGCCTCCTCGGACAGGAGCGAGTCGATCACGAGGAAGCTGCCCTGCCCCTCGCGGATGCGCTGCAGCGGCAGGTAGGCGCCCTGGTCGTACTTCTCGCGGTTCTGGTCGTGCAGCACCGCGTGGCGGTGCGCGAAGGTGCCACGGCCGCTGTCCTGGCCGGAGAGCCGCACCGGGGTCCCCTCGTCGACGAGGGAGGCGTAGGCGAGGTTCTCCGCCATGCCCCAGTCGAGCGGGGCCTTGCCCTCGCCCATCTCGCGCCGGCCGGCGAGCATGCGCTCGACCGTCGGGTGCAGCTTGAAGTTTGACGGGATGTCGGTGAGGCGCCTGGCGTGGTGCTTGAGCCTCTCGAGGGGCACCGCGGTCTCGGCCGGGCGCCGCCACTCCACGTTCATGTAGGGCGCCCAGTCCACGGCGAGCGCGTGCTTGAGCCCGTAGAGGATCTTGGGGTTGGTGGGCTTGCCCTCGTCGAGCTTGGCGCGGAAGCTGGTCACGAGCTCGTCGGCGAAGCCGGGCGCGATGAGGCCCTCCTTCTCGAGCTTGGCGGCGTAGAGGCTGCGCGTGCCCGGGTGCTGGGCGATGCGCTTGTACATGAGCGGCTGCGTGACGAAGGGCTCGTCCTGCTCGTTGTGCCCCAGGCGCCGGAAGCACACCATGTCGATCACGATGTCCTTCTTGAAGGTCGTGCGGTAGTCCAGCGCGATCTTGGCCACCATCGCCACGGCCTCGACGTCGTCGCCGTTCACGTGCAGCACGGGCGCCTCGATCATCTTCGCGATGCCCGTGCAGTAGAGCGAGGAGCGGCTGTCGCGCGTGTCCGAGGTCGTGAACCCGATCTGGTTGTTTACGATGACGTGCACCGTGCCGCCGGTGCGGTAGCCGCGGGTCTGCGAGAGCGCCAGCGTCTCCATGACCACGCCCTGGCCCGCGAAGGCGGCGTCGCCGTGGATGAGCAGCGGCAGCACGGTCTCGCCCTTGAAGTCTCCCCGGCGGTGCTGCCGGGCGCGCACGGAGCCCTCCACCACCGGGTTCACGATCTCCAGGTGCGAGGGGTTGAAGGCGAGCGTGAGGTGCACCGTCCCGCCGGGTGTCTGGATGTCCGACGAGAAGCCCTGGTGGTACTTCACGTCGCCGGAGGCGAGCTCGGCTGCCTTCTTGCCCTCGAACTCCGAGAAGAGGTCGGCCGGGATCTTGCCGAGGTTGTTCACGAGCACGTTGAGGCGCCCGCGGTGCGCCATGCCGATCACCACTTCCTTCGCGCCCTGGGCGCCGGCCTCCTCGATGAGGATGTCGAGCATCGGCACCAGGCTCTCGCCGCCCTCCCCCGAAAAGCGCTTCTGGCCGACGTAGCGGGTGTGGAGGTAGCGCTCCAGCGTCTCGGAGGCGGTGAGCCGCTCGAGGAGGAAGCGCTTCTGGCGCTCGTTGAGGCTCGGCGTGGAGAGGGTGCCCTCGAAGCGCTCGCGCAGCCAGCGCTTCTCCTCCATCGAGGAGAGGTACATGTACTCCACGCCGATCGTGTCGCAGTAGGTCTTGCGCACGATCGCGACGATCTCGCGCAGCGTCTTGCGCATGCGCTTGTTCCCGAAGGAGCCCATCGAGAACACGGTGTCCAGGTCCGCCTCGCCCAGCCCGTACGTCTCGAGCTCGAGCTCGGGCACGGGGACGTAGTCCATGCGCTTGAGCGGGTCGAGGTTCGAGTAGTGCGAGCCCGTGGTGCGGTGGGCGCGGATGAACATGAGCACCTTCATCTGCTTCTCGTCGTCCGCCGCCACCGAGGTGGGCGCGGCGAGCGGCCCGCGCTTCGCCGCGGCGGCGAAGGCCTCGATGACCGGCGTGTGGGCGACGTCCTTCCCGCCGCCCGAGGCCTGCCACGCGTCGAACTGCGCGCGCCACTCGGGGGCGACGCTCGCCGGGTCCCGGAGGTAGCGCTCGTAGAGCTCCTCGACGAACGGCGCGTTGGCGCCGAAGAGCGGCGAGGTGGCTTCGAACTGCTTCATGACGCTGGACATGGAGGCCTCGTGTGGCGGGGTGGATGCCCGGTCAGCCGCGCTTGGCGAGCGGGACGACCTCGCGCTTGGTCGCGCCGTTGTAGAGCTGGCGCGGGCGCCCGATCTTCAGCTCCGGATCCGAGATCATCTCGTTCCACTGCGCGATCCAGCCGACGGTGCGCGCGAGCGAGAAGATGCACGTGAACATCGAGACGGGGATGCCCAGCGCGCGCTGCACGATGCCGGAGTAGAAGTCGACGTTGGGGTAGAGCTTGCGCGAGACGAAGTACTCGTCCTCGAGCGCGACCTTCTCCAGCGCCATGGCCAGCTTGAAGAGCGGGTCGTCGTGCAGGCCCAGCTCGTCCAGGACCTCGCGGCAGGTCTCCTGCATGAGCTTGGCGCGCGGGTCGTAGTTCTTGTAGACCCGGTGGCCGAAGCCCATCAGCTTCACGCCGGAGTTCTTGTCCTTCACCTTCTTCACGTACTCGCCGAGCTTCGCGACGCCGCCTTCCTTCTGGATGTCCATGAGCATCTGCAGCGCCGCCTCGTTGGCGCCGCCGTGCGCCGGGCCCCACAGGCAGGCGATGCCGGACGCGATGCAGGCGAACGGGTTGGCGCCGGACGAGCCGGCCAGCCGCACCGTGGAGGTGGAGGCGTTCTGCTCGTGGTCTGCGTGCAGGATGAGGATGCGGTCTAGCGCGCGCACCAATACGGGGTTCACCTCGTACTCCTCGGCCGGCACACCGAACATCATGCGCATGAAGTTCGAGGTGTAGTCGAGGTTGTTCTTCGGGTACATGAAGGGCTGGCCCATGTTGTACTTGTAGGCCATGGCGACGATGGTCGGCAGCTTCGCGATGAGGCGGAAGGCCGAGATCTCGCGGTGCTCGGGGTCGTTGATGTCGAGCGAGTCGTGGTAGAAGGCCGAGAGCGCGCCCACCACGCCCACCATCACCGCCATCGGGTGGGAATCCCGGCGGAAGCCCTGGTAGAGGCGGGCCAGCTGCTCGTGCACCATTGTGTGCATGGTCACGGTGCGGTCGAAGGTCTTCTTCTGCGTGGCATTGGGCAGCTCGCCGTTCAGGAGCAGGTAGCACACCTCGAGGAAGTCGCAGTGCTGGGCGAGCTGCTCGATCGGGTAGCCGCGGTACATGAGCACGCCCGCGTCGCCGTCGATGTAGGTGATCTTCGAGCCGCAACTCGCCGTGGACAGGAAGCCCGGGTCGTAGGTGAACTTGCCGGTCTTTCCGTAGAGGGCGCGGATGTCGATCACGTCCGGGCCGATCGTGCCACCGTAGATCGGCAGCTCCAGGGTCTTGCCGTCGTCGTACGTCAGCGTCGCCTTGCCTTTCGCTTCCATGCGTGTCTCCCAGTGTGCCGCCTAGGCGGCCTTCAATCGTTGCAAGAGCGGCTGCAGGGCCGGATCGGGGCAGGGTCGCCGCCCCATCACCAGGTCCAGAAGATCGTTGTCCGGCATCGCGAGAAGTGTCGCGAGGCGCCCCGCCTCCGAATCGTCCAGCTCGTCTTCCCCGCACCCCGCCCAGAAGCGCCCGAGCACGATGTCCAGCTCGAGCAGCCCGCGGCGGCTGCGCCATTTGAGCCGCTCAATCTCTCGCGAGCGCACGGCTTCGTATTCCCCTATACCGCCCGGCGGACCATCAGCTCCTTGATCTTGCCGATTGCGAGCGTCGGGTTGAGCCCCTTCGGGCACACGTCCACGCAGTTCATGATCGTGTGGCAGCGGAAGAGGCGGTAGGGGTCTTCCAGGTCGTCCAGGCGTTCGTTGAGCGCCTGGTCGCGGCTGTCGGCGATGAAGCGGTAGGCGTTCAGGAGCCCCGCCGGGCCCACGAACTTGTCCGGGTTCCACCAGAACGACGGGCAGGAGGTCGAGCAGCAGGCGCACAGGATGCACTCGTAGAGCCCGTCCAGCTCGGCGCGCTGCTCCGGCGACTGCAGCCGCTCGCGCTCCGGCATCGGCCGGCCGTCGATCACGTAGGGCTTCACCGAGTGGTACTGGTCGAAGAAGAGCGTCATGTCGACGATGAGGTCGCGGATGACGGGAAGGCCCGGCAGCGGCTTGATGACCACCGGCTCGGCGAGGTCGGCGAGCTTGGTGATGCACGCGAGCCCGTTCCTGCCGTTGATGTTCATCGCGTCCGAGCCGCATACGCCCTCGCGGCAGGAGCGGCGCAGCGACAGGGTGTCGTCCAGGCCCTTGATGCGCACGAGCGCGTCGAGGAGCATGCGGTCGGCCGGCCCCATGGCGACGTCGTAATCCTGGAAATACGGCTTCGCGTCCTTGTCGGGGTCGTAGCGCTGGATTCGGAATTTCATGGGGCTAAAGGCCTATTGTGCGAAAGTCTCCGGCATCCGGCCGGCGCCGTTTTGCTGTAGCGCAACCTCTTTCCATTCCGCCGGGCGCGGCTCAGTACACCCGCGCCTTGGGCTCGATCGAGTCGACGGAGAGGGGCTTCAGGTTGACCGGCTTGTACTCCAGCCGGTCGCCCTCCTTGAACCAGAGCGTGTGCTTTAGCCAGCCGGCGTCGTCGCGCGCGTGGAAGTCCTCGCGGTCGTGGGCGCCGCGCGACTCCTTGCGGGCCTCGGCCGACACCATGGTGGCGCGCGCGGCGGCGTAGAGGTTGTCGAGCTCGAGCGCCTCGATGCGCGCGGTGTTGAACACCTTCGACCTGTCCGTCACCGCGGTGCGCTCGACGCGCCCGCCCAGGGCGCGGATCTTCTCCACGCCCTGGCGCAGCAGGTCGGGGAAGCGGAAGACGCCGCAGTGCGCCTGCATCGTGCGCTGGATCTCGTCGCGGACGGCGGAGACGTCCTCGCCGCCCTTCTGGCCGTCGAGCCGCGCCAGGCGCTCGAGGGAGAGCTCCCCCGCGCCCTTCGGCAGCGCCGGGTGCGCGCCGGGATGCGCGCGGATGAAGTCGACCATGCTCATTCCCGAGCTCTTGCCGAAGACGAGCAGGTCGGTGAGCGAGTTGGTGCCCAGCCGGTTGGCGCCGTGCACCGAGGCGCAGCCGCACTCGCCGGCGGCGTAGAAGCCCGGCACCACGCTCGCGGGGTTGCCGCCCTTCGGGACCACGACCTCGCCGCGGTAGTTGGTCGGGATGCCCCCCATCTGGTAGTGCGCCGTCGGCACCACGGGAATGGGCTCCTTCGCGCAGTCGACGTTGGCGAACTTGAGCGCGATCTCGCGGATGCCCGGCAGGCGCTTGTCGATCACCTCGGGGCCGAGGTGGTCGAGCTTGAGCAGGATGTGGTCGGCGTGCGCGCCCGCCCCACGGCCCTCCTTGATCTCGGTGGCCATGGCGCGCGACACGACGTCGCGCGAGGCGAGGTCCTTCATCGTCGGCGCGTAGCGCTCCATGAAGCGCTCGCCCGACTTGTTGAGCAGGATCCCTCCCTCGCCGCGCACCGCCTCGGTGATGAGGATGCCGGCGCCGAACACGCCCGTCGGGTGGAACTGGAAGAACTCGAGGTCCTGCAGCGGGATGCCGGCGCGCGAGGCCATGCCCAGGCCGTCGCCGGTGTTGATGAAGGCGTTGGTGGACGAGGCGAACATGCGCCCCGAGCCGCCGGTGGCGAAGAGCGTGGCCTTGCCCTGGAAGAGGACGGCCTCGCCCGTCTCCATCTCGAGCGCCGTCACCCCCAGCACCGCGCCCTCGGCGTCGCGCACGAGGTCGAGCGCCATCCACTCGACGAAGAACTGCGTCTTCGCCAGCACGTTCCTCTGGTAGAGCGTGTGCAGCATCGCGTGGCCGGTGCGGTCGGCGGCGCAGCACGAGCGCTGCACGGGGCGCTCGCCGAAGTTCTGCGTGTGGCCGCCGAACGGGCGCTGGTAGATGGTGCCGTTCTCGTTGCGGTCGAAGGGCATGCCGAAGTGCTCGAGCTCGATCACCACCTCGGGCGCCATGCGGCACATGAACTCGATGGCGTCCTGGTCACCCAGCCAGTCGGAGCCCTTGATCGTGTCGTACATGTGCCAGTGCCAGCTGTCCTCGCCCATGTTGCCGAGGGAGGCGCCCACCCCGCCCTGCGCGGCGACCGTGTGGGAGCGCGTGGGAAAGACCTTCGAGAGGACGGCCACCTTCAGGCCGGCGGAGGAGAGCTCGAGCGCCGCGCGCAGGCCGGATCCTCCGGCCCCCACGATCACGGCGTCGAACTTGCGGACGATGAGTGCCATGAGATTACCTGCCCCAGAGGATCGAGACGGACCACACGAGGTAGAACACGAGCGCCGTGCCCGCGAGCGTCTGCAGCGCGAGGCGGATGCCCGTGGGCTTCACGTAGTCCATGATGATGTCGCGCACGCCCACCCACGCGTGGTAGAGCAGCGCGAGGAGGAAGAGCATCGTGCCGAGCCGCACGAGGGGCCCCGAGAAGAGCCCCTTCCAGTCGGCGTAGCTGGTGGGCGGGCAGGAGAGGAGCTCGGCGGCCATCGGCAGCGTGTACGCGACCATCACCACCGCCGTGAGGCGCTGCAGGAGCCAGGCGGACAGGCCGTAATGCGCGCCGACCGGAACCTTCCGGGGCGCCGTCACCAGAGCCTCCACGCGACGATGGCGGTCGCCACCGCGCCCATGACGAAGACCGCGATGGCGGAGGCGCGCGCCTCCTCCTTCGAGATGCCCACGTGCACGTCGAGCAGGAGGTAGCGGATGCCCGCGAAGAAGTGGTGGACGTAGAGCCACGCGAAGCCGAGCGCCGCGAGCTTCACCGCCGGATGGGAGAACACGCCCTTCCAGTGGAGCCACCCCGCCTCGGAGCCGAGCGTGGACTGCAGGAGGTACAGGACCGCGGGGATGACCGGCAGGAAGAGCAGCGCGCCGGAGATGCGGTGGAAGATCGAGACTAGCCCCGGCGGGGGCAAGTGCACGAGGTTGAGATCGTAATACTTCGGTCTCTGCTTGGGCGCAGTGGTCATTGTCCGGTCCTGGAGTGCGAGGCGGCGGCCAGGCGATGGCGGGAGGGCTGCGGTGGCACGGTCCCGCCTCGCCGGAATCGCCACGATTCTACCGTGGATTTGTTGCGGCCGCACATGCGCATACCCCTCGCCGGGCGCGGGGAATGCGGGTTTTCCCGCGGGCGGGATGCCCCGGCATCAGGCCAGTTCGTTGAAGTAGGAAAAGCCGTCCGTGAGGCACAGCCCGCGGCGCCATTCCACCGGCATGTCGCCGTAGGTGAAGGCGATGCGGTCGACGCAGAGCAGGGGCGTGCCGGCCGGCACGCGCAGGTGCGCCGCGACGGCCTCGTCGGCGGCCACGGCGCGGATGCGCTCCTCGGCCCGGATCATGCGAAGCCCGTACACCGCCTCGTAGAAGGAGTACATCGACCCGCGGTATTCCTCGAGCCTGGGAACCGTGAGCCCCGGGAAGCGCACCGCGGCGAGCACGATCTCGTCGAGGATGAGCGGCCGCCCCTGGAACTCGAGGACCCTCTTGATCACGTGCACCGCGGAGCCGGCCTTGATCGAAAGCGCGCGCGCGATCTCGGCGCTCGCCTTGCCCTTGCGCACCTCGAGCATCACGCTGTGCGGGTTGAGCTTCTCGCCGCTGTCGGGCATGACGCGCAGGAATCGGTACTGGTAGGACGGCTCGCTGTGGGAGGCGACGAAGGTGCCCTTGCCCTGGCGGCGGACGAGGATGTGCTCGCTCGCGAGCTCGTCGATCGCCTTCCTCACGGTGCCCTGGCTCACGCGGAAGCGCGCGGCGAGCTCCATCTCCGAGGGGATGGCCTCCCCGGGCTTCCACTCGCCGGCCACGAGGCTTTGCGTGATGAGGATCTTGATCTGCTCGTAGAGCGGCCTGAACGACGGCGACGGCAGGGGCTCGGACATGGGGGCAATCGTAGCACAGGCGGGCCGGCTCCTTTGTCTTATATAAGATACAAGTCCGGTTGACACCCCGCGGCGGCGGGGCGTAGCATGCTGCGCAGCAGCAAGCACCCTCGTCCCCCGGGGCGACCCCAGGCCGGACGGGCCGCTTTCCCCGCCAAATCAGAGGCTTGTGGCCATGACCCCCTATTTTCGCCCGCGCCGGTCGATGCTCTACGTGCCGGGTTGCAGCACGCGCTACCTCAACAAGTCGCGCACGCTGAAGGTCGACTCCGTCATCCTGGACCTGGGCGATCCCATTCTCGTGGAAGCCAAGGCGGACTCCCGGCGAAACGTGGTCGAGGCGGTGCTCGCCGGCGGCTTCGGCCGGCGCGAGGTGGTCGTCCGCGTGAACGACCTCGACTCGCCGTGGGGCGAGGACGACGTGAAGGCCGTGGCCGGGATCGGCGCCGACGCGGTGCTCTTCCCGAACATCGAGTCGAAGGACGACGTGCGGCGCTCGCTCGCGGCGCTGGACGCCGCCGGCGGCAGCCACCTGCCCGTCATGGTGATGATCGAGAGCCCCCTCGCGGTGCTTCGAGCCGAGGAGATCGCGGGGGCCTCCGACCGCATCGCCTGCATCGTGATGGCCACGTCCGACCTCATCACCCAGCTGCACGCGCGCCGCACGCCCGACCGCATCGCGCTGCACTACTCCCTTTCGCGCGTGGTCCTCGCGGCACGCGCCTGCGACCGGAGCGTGGTCGACGGCATCTCGACGGACCTGAAGGACATGCAGTCCTTCGAGTACGCATGCCGCCTCGCGCGCGACCTGGGATTCGACGGCAAGAGCCTGGTCCACCCCTTCCAGCTGCCCTACTGCAACGACGCCTTCACCCCCAAGGCGCACGACCTGGCCGCCGCCACGGAGCTCATCGAGGCCCTCGAGCAGGCCCACCGCGACGGGCGCGGCGTCGTGGTGGTGAACGGCCGGCTCATCGAGCACCACCACCTCAAGGCCGCGCGGCGGCTCCTCGCGCTTGCCGACATGATCCAGCAGCTCGAGGCGGGCCAGTAGCCCCATGCCAGTCCCCGGGTCTCGACCGATATCCGGCTGGTTCTTCGAGGACTACCGCGTCGGCCAGCGCCTGGCCCACGCCACGCCGCGAACGGTCACGCAGGGCGACGCGTCCCTCTACCTCGCCCTATACGGCGGCCGCAACCCCGTGCATTGCGCCGCCCCCGTGGCCGCCGCCCTGGGCCACCGCGACGTTCCGCTCGACGACCTGCTCGCCTTCCACGTCGCCTTCGGCAAGACCGTCCACGACGTGTCGTACAACGCCGTGGCGAACCTGGGCTACGCGGACCTGCGCTTCCTCGAGCCCGTCTACGCCGGGGACACGATCGCGGCCGAGAGCGAGGTCATCGGCCTTCGCGAGAATTCCAGCGGCAAGAGCGGCGTCGTCTGGGTGCGCTCGCGCGCGGTCAACCAGCACGGCGCCGAGATCCTCTCCTGGGTCCGCTGGGTCATGGTGAACAAGTCCGACCCGGCCGCGCCCGCCCCCTCCCCCGTGGTGCCCGACCTTCCCTCGGAGGTGCCGGTGCCGCGGCTCGCCGTCCCGGCCTTCCTCAGGCCCCGCGCCCTCGACCCGCGCGCCACCGGCAGCGACCGGAGGTGGGAGGACTACGAGCCGGGCGAGACGATCGACCACCCCGGCGGCATCACGGTCGAGGAGGCCGACCACATGCTCGCCACGCGCCTCTACCAGAACACCGCGCGGGTGCACTTCGACGCCTTCGCGGCCCGCGACAGCGCCTTCGGCAGGCGCCTCGTCTACGGCGGCCACGTGATCTCGCTGGCGCGCGCCCTGTCGCACGACGGGATGGGCAACGCCTTCGCCATCGCGGCGATCCACGGCGGCACCCACGCCAACCCCACCCTCGCCGGCGACACCATCTGCGCGCGCACGGTGGTCACCGCGCGCGACGCCATCCCGGGCCGCGACGACGTGGGGGCGCTGCGGGTGCGCCTGCTCGCGGCCAAGAACGCGCGGCTCGCGGACCTCGCGACCCCCGCCCCGGGCGCGAAGGACCCGGCCTTCGTCCTCGACCTCGACCTCACGCTGCTCCTGCCCCGCCGCTAACGCCTAGAATACGAATCCCCCTCCCGGAACCGACGCCATGCCCGCTCCCCGCCATCCCAAGGAAGCCCTGTTCGCCGGCGAAAAGCCCTTTCCGGTGATTCCCGCCTGCGAGCACTTCGCCGGCTCCGAGAAGCTCATCACCAAGGCCCTGGACCTGCAGGAGAAGCTGGGGCCGGTCTTCGACATCACCTGCGACTGCGAGGACGGCGCCGAGACGGGCCGCGAGAAGCAGCACGCGGAGATGATCGTGGACGTGCTGCACTCGACCGCCAACCGCTTCGCCATGGCCGGCGCGCGCATCCACGACCACACGCACCCTCACTGGAAGAAGGACGTGGACATCCTCGTCGGCGGCGCCGGCCAGGTGATCGCCTACGTGACCATCCCCAAGTGCACCTCGGTGGCGCAGGCCGAGGACATGATCGGCTACATCGCGGCGGTGGCCAAGCGCAAGAAGGTGAAGCGCGCGATCCCGATCCACGTGCTCGTCGAGACGCACGGAGCGCTGCACGACGCGTGGGAGATCGCCCAGCTGCCGGGCGTGCAGGTGCTCGACTTCGGGCTCATGGACTTCGTGAGCGGCCACCACGGGGCGATCCACGCCGCGAACATGCGCTCGCCGGGCCAGTTCGAGCACCCCCTCGTGGCGCGCGCCAAGGCCGACGTCGTCGCGGCCGCCCTCGCGCACGGCGTGGTTCCCGCGCACAACGTGTCGCTCGATCTCAAGAACGCCTACAACGTCTTCCGCGACGCCTGGCGCGCCCGCAGCGACTTCGGGTTCCTGCGCATGTGGAGCATCCACCCTTCCCAGGTGCAGCCCATCGTCGACGCGATGAAGCCGGACCTGAACGAGGTCGCCACCGCCGCCGCCATCCTCATCGAGGCGCAGAAGGCGAGCTGGGGCCCCATCCAGTTCGAGGGCGAGCTGCACGACCGCGCCACCTACCGGTACTTCTGGGAAGTGCTCCAGAAGGCGCGCGTCACGGGCGTGAAGATGCCCGAGGACGCCGTCAGGGCCTTCTTCGACTGAGGCCCGGTTGCCCTTGATCGACGGCGACGCCGCCACCCTCTCCCCGCTGTCTCCGGAGCGCAATGGGGCCCCGGAGAAGGCCCGCACGCAACCCGACCTCTGAGAAGGCTACGATGACCACGATGACTCCCGGCGCGAGGTTCCGCGCCGCCCTGAAGGAAGAGAAGCCCCTGCAGGTGCCCGGCGCCATCTGCGCCTACCACGCCACGCTCGCCAAGGCCTCGGGCTTCAGGGCGATCTACCTGTCGGGCGGCGGCGTGGCCGCCGGCTCGCTCGGTGTTCCGGACCTCGGCATCTCCGGCCTGGACGACGTCCTCACCGACGTGCGCCGCATCACCGACGTGTGCGACCTGCCGCTGCTGGTGGACGTGGACACGGGCTTCGGCTCGAGCGCCTTCAACGTGGCGCGCACGACGAAGTCGCTCGTCAAGTTCGGCGCCGCCGCCATGCACATCGAGGACCAGGTGGGCGCCAAGCGCTGCGGCCACCGGCCCGGGAAGGAGCTGGTGAGCCAGCAGGAGATGGTCGACCGCGTGAAGAGCGCCGCGGACGCGAGGACCGACGCCTCGTTCTTCATCATGGCGCGCACGGATGCCCTCGCCGTCGAGGGTCTCCAGGCGGCCATCGACCGCGCCTGCGCCTGCGTGGAGGCCGGCGCCGACGGGATCTTCCCGGAGGCCATCACCGACCTCGACATGTACCGCAAGTTCGTGGCGGCCGTGAAGGTACCCGTGCTCGCCAACATCACCGAGTTCGGAAAGACGCCTCTCTTCACGGTGCAGGAGCTCGCCTCGGCCAACGTCGCGATCGCCCTGTACCCCCTGTCGGCCTTCCGTGCCATGAACAAGGCCGCGCTGGGCGTGTACCAGGCGCTTCGCCGCGACGGCACGCAGAAGGCCGTCGTCGACGCCATGCAGACCCGCGAGGAGCTCTACCACTACCTGGGGTATCACGAATTCGAGAAGAAGCTGGACGCCCTCTTCGCAAAGGCGAAGTAGGGGCCGATCGGCCGCCCACCCTAGTCCCCACCCGATAGCCGAGGAATCCCCATGTCAGAAGCCGCCGCCCCCGCCAACGCCCCCAAGCCGAAGAAATCCGTCGCCCTGTCGGGCGTCACCGCGGGCAATACCGCCCTGTGCACCGTCGGCAGGACCGGCAACGACCTGCACTATTGCGGCTACGACATCCTGGACCTCGCGGAGAAGTGCGAATTCGAGGAAGTGGCCCACCTCCTCGTGCACGGGAAGCTGCCGACCGCCTCCGAGCTCAAGGCCTACAAGGCCAAGCTGCAGAGGCTGCGCGGCCTGCCCGTCGCGGTGCAGGACATCCTGGAGTGCATCCCCGCCTCGACGCACCCGATGGACGTGCTGCGCACCGGTTGCTCGGCGCTGGGCGCGGTGCTGCCGGAAGGCGAGGACCACAAGCTCGCTCCCTCGCGCGACATCGCCGACCGCCTGATGGCCTCGTTCGGCTCGATGCTCCTCTACTGGTACCACTTCTCGCACTCCGGGCGCCGCATCGAGGTCGAGACGGACGACGACTCCATCGGCGGGCACTTCCTGCACCTGCTGCACGGCCGCAAGCCCTCGGACCTGTGGGTTCGCGCCATGCACACCTCGCTCATCCTCTACGCCGAGCACGAGTTCAACGCCTCCACCTTCACGGCCCGCGTCGTCGCCGGCACCAACTCCGACATGTATTCGGCCATCACCGCCGCCATCGGTGCGCTCAAGGGCCCGAAGCACGGCGGGGCCAACGAGTTCGCCTTCGACACCATCGGCCGCTACGACAATCCCGACGAGGCCGAGGCCGACATCGTGAAGCGCGTGGGCGAGAAGCAGGTGATCATCGGCTTCGGGCACCCCGTCTACACGATCTCCGACCCGCGCAACCAGGTCATCAAGGAAGTCGCGCGCCGGCTGTCCAAGGACGCGGGCAACATGAAGCTCTTCGACATCTCGGCGCGCATCGAGGAGGTGATGTGGCGCGAGAAGAAGATGTTCCCGAACCTCGACTGGTTCAGCGCCACGAGCTACCACATGATGGGCGTGCCCACCTCGATGTTCACGCCGATCTTCGTGATCTCGCGCACCTCCGGCTGGTGCGCCCACGTGATCGAGCAGCGGATCGACGGAAAGATCATCCGCCCCAGCGCGAACTACACCGGCCCCGAGGACCTCGCTTTCGTCCCGATCGAGAAGCGCAAGTAGGACGCCGAAGGCGCCGATCCACGCAGCGAGGATCGGCGTTCCCCGCACCAACCCGACAGGAAGGCAGAACGTGTCAGCACACATCAGCAACGTCCGCCCCAAGCCCGACCAGGTCCTGGTCGACATCGCCGACTACGTGCTCAAGTACAAGGTGAAGAGCGCCGAGGCCTACGAGACCGCGCGCTACTGCCTCATGGACACCCTGGGCTGCGGCTTCGAGGCCCTCGAGTACCCCGCCTGCACCAAGATGCTGGGGCCCATCGTGCCGGGATCCGTCGTCCCGAATGGCGCCAAGGTGCCGGGAACGTCCTACCAGATGGACCCGGTCAAGGCCGCCTTCGACATCGGCGCCATGATCCGCTGGCTCGACTTCAACGACACCTGGCTCGCCGCCGAGTGGGGCCACCCCTCGGACAACCTGGGCGGCATCCTCGCCACGGCCGACTGGCTGTCGAGGAACGCGGCGGCTGCCGGGAAGAAGCCCCTCGTGGTGAAGGACGTCCTCACGGCGATGATCAAGGCCCACGAGATCCAGGGCTGCATCGCGCTCGAGAACAGCTTCAACAAGGTGGGCCTGGACCACGTGGTGCTGGTTAAGGTGGCCTCCACGGCGGTCGTGGCCGAGATGCTGGGGCTCACGCGCGACGAGATCATCAACGCGGTCTCCCTCGCGTGGGTCGACGGCCAGTCGCTTCGCACCTACCGCCACTCGCCCAACACCGGCTCGAGGAAGAGCTGGGCCGCGGGCGACGCCACCAGCCGGGCCGTGCGCCTCGCGCTCATCGCGAAGACGGGCGAGATGGGCTACCCCTCCGTCCTCACCGCGAGGACCTGGGGGTTCTACGACGTGCTCTTCAAGGGCAACGCCTTCAGGTTCCAGCGCCCCTACGGCAGCTACGTGATGGAGAACGTGCTGTTCAAGATCTCCTTCCCGGCCGAGTTCCACTCGCAGACGGCCGTCGAGGCCGCCATGACGCTGCACAAGGAGCTGGGCAAGCTCGGCAAGACCGCGGCGGACATCCGGAAGATCACCATCCGCACGCACGAGGCCTGCATCCGCATCATCGACAAGAAGGGCCCGCTCGCGAACCCGGCCGACCGCGACCACTGCATCCAGTACATGGTGGCCGTGCCCCTGCTCTTCGGCCGCCTCACGGCCGCGGACTACGAGGACGACGTCGCGAACGACCCGCGCATCGACCAGCTGCGCGACCGGATCGTGTGCGTCGAGGACCCGAAGTTCACGAACGACTACCATGACCCCGCCAAGCGCTCCATCGCGAACGCGCTGACGGTCGAGCTGAACGACGGGAAGAAGCTCAAGGAGGTGGTGGTCGAGTACCCCATCGGCCACAAGCGCCGCCGCAAGGAAGGAATGCCCGTGCTGGTGGAGAAGTTCACGACGAACCTCGCCCGGAAATTCCCGGAGAAGCAGCGCAAGGCGATCCTCGACCTGTGCCTGGACGCCAAGGCGCTCGAGTCCACGCCGGTGCACGAGTTCGTCGACCTGATGGCGACCTGAGGAGGAAAGGCCCATGGATCGCTTCCTGCTGCCGCTCGTGGCCGCCTTGGCCTGCACGACGGGGGCCTTCGCCCAGGAGCTCCGGCCCGGGCTCTACCGGCAGGAGACGATCATGCAGGGTCCGGGCGCCCCGGGCCGCCCGATGGCGAGCCAGGAATGCGTGACGAAGAAGGACATCGACGAAGGCCTGGTGCGCCTCGGGCAGGACAAGGACGACGGCTGCAGGGCGAGCGACGTGAAGCGCGCTCCGGGGCGGGTGAGCTACCGCGTGAAGTGCGAGGAATCCGCGGGCGAGGTGCACGGGACCTACACGGCCGATTCCTACGAATTCAGCATGACGGCCTCCCCGAAGGACGCGGGCGGCAGGAGCATCAAGGTCGTGACGCGAGGCAAGCGGGCCGGCGATTGCAAGTGAACCGAGCGCCGATGAGGCAAAGGCCGGGCCGGCAGGGAGTAGGATTCGCTCCACCCCGCAAGGAGGTCCCTTGAAGAAACCGCTCCTGGTGATCGCGGCAGCCCTGGTGGCGGGCGGATGCGCCTCCACTTACCATCTCACGCTCATGCCCCGGGACAGCGGCAAGCTCTACGAGGGCGTGGCCGAGGATTCCGGCGGCACCGAAGGCAGCATGTCCGTCACCATCGAAGGAGTCACCTACTCCGGCACCTGGGTCGAGGTCGTGTCCGACCGCACCACCGGCTACGTGTCCGGGGGCTACGGCTACCGGCGCGGTGGCTTCGGCATGGGCGGGGTCGTCACCATGGACAACCCCCAGGGCGGGGAAGCCAAGGCCCTGCTGCGCTCCCCCGGAGGGGCCGGTCTTCGCTGCGACCTGCGCGGCGGGGGCGGCCGTGCCGGCGGCGGCGTGTGCCGCGACGACAAGGGACTCGAGTACGACGTGCAGATCCGCCCGGCCGCGCCGAAGTAGCGCCGGCCCCCGCAACCCCACCGACAACGAACGACAACCAGCCGAGACGACCATGCCCCATAACGCCTTCAACACCCTCAAGACCTTCACGCCCGCCGCGGGCAAGTCCGGCCAGTTCTACTCCCTGCCGGCGCTCGCCGAGACCTTCCCCAACGTGAAGCGCCTGCCGGTGTCGATCCGCATCGTGCTGGAATCGGTGCTCCGCAACGTCGACGGCAAGAAGGTGAGCGAGGAGCACGTGAAGCAGCTCGCCAGCTGGAGCGCCACCGCAGCGCGCACCGACGAGATCCCGTTCGTGCTCGCGCGCATCGTGCTGCAGGACTTCACGGGCGTTCCCCTGCTCGCCGACCTCGCGGCGATGCGGGGCGTGGCCGCGAAGATGGGCAAGAACCCGAAGGTGATCGAGCCGCTGGTGCCGGTGGACCTCGTCGTCGACCACTCGGTCCAGATCGACCACTACGGCGGCCCCGATGCCCTCGACCTCAACATGAAGCTCGAGTTCGGCAGGAACCGCGAGCGCTACGAGTTCATGAAGTGGGGCATGCAGGCCTTCGACACGTTCAAGGTCGTGCCTCCGGGCATCGGCATCGTGCACCAGGTGAATCTCGAGTACCTGGCCCGTGGCGTCTTCCAGAAGAAAGGCGTGTACTACCCCGACACGCTCGTCGGCACGGACAGCCACACCACGATGATCAACGGCATCGGCGTGGTCGGCTGGGGCGTGGGCGGCATCGAGGCGGAGGCCGGCATGCTCGGCCAGCCCGTGTACTTCCTCACCCCGGACGTGGTCGGCGTGAACCTCACCGGCAAGCTGCGCGAGGGCGTGACCGCCACGGACTTCGCGCTCACCGTCACCGAGATGCTTCGCAAGGCCAAGGTCGTCGGCAAGTTCGTCGAGTTCTTCGGCTCCGGCGCCGAGACCCTCGCCGTCACCGACCGCGCCACCATCGCCAACATGGCGCCCGAGTACGGCGCGACCATGGGCTTCTTCCCCGTCGACGCGCGCACCATCGAGTTCTTCCGCAACACCGGCCGCACCGCCGAGGAGGTGTCCGCCCTCGAGGCGTACTTCAAGGCGCAGGGCATGTTCGGCATGCCGAAGAAGGGCGAGCTCGACTACTCCACCGTGCTCGAGCTCGACCTCTCCTCCATCAGGCCGTCGGTGGCCGGCCCCAAGCGCCCGCAGGACCGCATCGACCTCGGCAACCTGAAGGCGAAGTTCACCGAGCTCTTCGCCAAGCCCGTCGCCGAGAACGGCTTCTCCAAGAAGGCGGAGGACCTCGCCCGGCGCGTGAAGGCCTCGGACGGCACGGACCTCGGCTCGGGCGACGTGCTCATCGCGGCCATCACGTCCTGCACCAACACCTCGAACCCGAGCGTGCTCATCGCGGCGGGGCTTCTGGCGAAGAAGGCCGTCGAGAAGGGCCTCTCCGTGAAGCCGCACATCAAGACGTCGCTCGCGCCCGGCTCGCGCGTGGTCACCGAATACCTCAGGGCCGCCGGGCTCCTTCCGTCCCTCGAGAAGCTCGGCTTCTCGGTGGCGGCCTACGGTTGCACCACCTGCATCGGCAACGCCGGCCCCCTCGCCGAGCCGGTGGAGAAGGCCGTGGTCGACAATGACCTCGTTTGCGCCGCCGTGCTCTCCGGCAACCGCAACTTCGAGGCGCGCATCCACGCCAACA
>JBBIJT010000049.1:0-23563 GCA_037445795.1 Betaproteobacteria bacterium
GGCCTCGAGGGCATCGCCCAGGGCATCGAGAACACCAACTACTTCCTCGACACCACGACGGGGCACTACGTCCTCACGCTGTTCGAGAAGATCCCGCGCGAGGACCTGCCGTTCTACGTGGGCCTCATGCACCACCTCGCCGAGCACGAAATCCGGTGCCCCGCGCCGATGGCGCTGCAGGACGGGAGCTTCCTCACGGAGCTGAACGGCAAGCCCGCCGTCGTCGTCACGCGCCTGCCGGGCGTCCCGCACCTGTCGCCCACGCCGGAGCAGTGCCGCAAGGTGGGCCGGACGCTCGCCGACATCCACGAGGCGGGCCTCGAGTACGACGCCGGGCTCGCAAACTGGCGCGGGCAGGCCTGGCGCGAGGCCTTCGCGCAGCGCGTGCGCCCGAAGGTCTCCGCCGACGAGGCGTCCCTCATCGAGAGCGAGAACCGCTACCAGGCGCTGCACGACGACACCGTGCTGCCGCAGGGCGTTATCCACGGCGACCTCTTCCGCGACAACGTGCTCTGGGACGACGCGGGCGAGGGCGGCGTGATCGACTTCTACTTCGCCTGCGACGACGCCCTTCTCTACGACCTCGCCATCACCGTGAACGACTGGTGCACCGACTCGTTCGCGACCCTCGACCCGGACCGCGCCGACGCCCTCGTCGCGGGCTACGACGCCCATCGCCCCCTCACCGACCTGGAGCGCGAGCTCTGGCCCGTGATGCTGCGGCGCGCGGCGCTTCGCACCTGGCTCGGACGCCTGGAGTACAACCACTTTCCCCTGGCCTCCGAGATGACCATCCCCAAGGACCACGACTTCTCGCGCCGGCTGCTGGAGCACCACATCGTCCACGCGCGCCCGCTCGAGGCGGCCGGGGATTGAGCGGGCCGCCGTGAGCGCCATCAGCGTGCGCGACGTGCGCTCCTCGCGCGGGCCGGGATGGCTCGCGGGGGGGTGGCGCCTGTTCCGGGGAGCCCCCGCGGCGTGGATGGGGCTGTCGGCCGGGTGGATGCTCATCACGCTGGGCCTCGTGGTCGTGCCGCTGGTCGGCGGCGTCGTGGCCAACCTGCTGCAGCCCGTCTTCTTCGCGAGCTTCGCCATCGCCGCGCGGCGGCAGCTCGACGGGGTCGCGCCCGCGATGGGCGACCTCTTCGCCGGTTTCCGCCGCCCGCTGCGGCCCCTCGCCAACCTGGGCGCAATCCTGCTCGCGGCCGAGATCGGGATCTTCCTGCTGATGTCGCTCATGGGCCTGCCCGGCGCGGGCGACGGCGACGAGGTTGTCACCCTCGTCGACTACGTGCGGCAGCTCCAGGGCAAGGAGTGGATCCTGGTCGTGGGGCTCCTCCTCACGGCCGTCGTGAAGGGGGCGCTCTGGTTCGCGCCCGCCATCCTCGCCTTCCAGGACCTCAGCACGGTCCACGCCATCCGCTGGAGCGTCTTCGCCGCGCTTTCGAACGTGGGCGCCATGCTCGCCTACGGCGTCGCGCTCACCGTCGTCTTCGTCGCCGCCGCACTGCCCTGGGGGCTGGGGCTGCTCGTGGCGATGCCCGTGATGATCGCGAGCACCTACACCGGCTACGCCGAGGTGTTCGAGGAAGGCGACGCGCCCGGGGAAGCTACGCCGGCGTGAGCTTGGCGTACTGGAGCGCGAGCCACTTCGTGCCTTCCGTGCGGAAGCGCACCTGGACGCGGGCGTCGAGCCCGCTCCCCTCCACGTTGATCACCACGCCCTCGCCGAACTTGGCGTGGCGCACGTTGGCGCCGATGGCGAAGGGGTGCGCGTCGGGGCGCGAGGTCTCGAAGCTCGCGCGCGGGGCGGTGGCGTACTGGTTGGAATCGGCCCTCGGCGCCCTGCCACCGCCCGACGACCACGCCTCCCCGCGTGGCGAGGCGCCGCCCCACGCAGGCTTGTCCCGCATCGACTTCTGCGGTGACGCCCACGCCTGCTTCTCGGGCAGGACGATCCACTTGCAGAGCTCGGCCGGGATCTCCTCCACGAACCGCGACACGATGCCGTAGCGCGGCTGGCCGTGCAGCATGCGGCTGCCGGCGTAGGTGAGGTAGAGGCGCTTCCTGGCCCGCGTGATGGCGACGTACATGAGGCGACGCTCCTCCTCGATGCCGCCGTCCTCGTTGAGGCTGTTGTCGTGGGGGAAGAGGCCCTCCTCGAGGCCACCCAGGAACACCGCGTCGAACTCGAGGCCCTTGGCCGAGTGCACGGTCATGAGCTGCAGCGCGTCCACGCCGGCGGCGGCCTCGTGCTCGCCGGCCTCGAGGCTCGCGTGCGACAGGAATGCGGCGAGCACCTGCTGCTGGTGACTTCCCGGCACCGGGGCCACGTCCTCCTGCGATTCGCCCGCCGGCTCCACGCCGATCTCGAACTCCTCGTTGAAGAGCGTCGCGGCGTTCACCAGCTCGTTCAGGTTCTCGACGCGGTCCTGCCCGTCGCGCTCGGCGGCGTAATGGTCCTTGAGGCCGGAGGCGGCGAGCATCTCCTCGACGAGCTCCTGGAGCGTGAGGTGCTCCGAGGCCTTGCGCAGCCGCTCCACGATGGCGAGGAATCCCGCGATGGCCGTGCCGCCGCGGCCGGACACGGCGCCCGCCTTCGCGGCGCGCGAGAGGCTGCCGAGGCCGGCTTGCGAGGCCTCCTGCAGCTGCTCCACGCTCCTCGCCCCGATGCCGCGCGGCGGGAAGTTCACGACCCGCGAGAAGGCGGTGTCGTCGTCGGGGTTGGCCGCCACCCTCAGGTAGGCGAGCGCGTGCTTGACCTCCTGGCGCTCGAAGAAGCGCAGCCCCCCGTAGACCTTGTAGGCGATGCCGGCGCGGAAGAGCGAGTGCTCGAGGATTCGCGACTGCGCGTTGGAGCGGTAGAGCAGCGCCATGTCCGCGAGCGCCGTGCCCTCGCGGTGCAGCTGCTTCACCTCGTCCACGACGAACCTCGCCTCCTCCTCGTCGCTCGCGGCGGCGAAGACGCGGATGGGCTCGCCCCGGCCCTCGGCGGTCCAGAGGTTCTTGCCCAGGCGCGCCTTGTTCTGCGCGATGACGGCGTTGGCCGCGTCGAGGATGGTGCCCTGGGAGCGGTAGTTCTGCTCCAGCTTCACGACCTCGCGCACCCCGAAGTCGCGCAGGAACTCGTTCATGTTGCCGACGTCCGCGCCTCGGAACCTGTAGATGGACTGGTCGTCGTCCCCCACCGCGAAGACGCAGCCGTTGGTGCCGGCCAGCATGCGGATCCACTTGTACTGGAGCTTGTTGGTGTCCTGGAACTCGTCCACCAGGACGTAGCGGAAGCGCTCCTGGTAGTGGACGAGGAGGTTCAGGTTCCTCGACAGCAGCTCGAAGGTGCGCAGCAGCAGCTCCGCGAAATCGACCACGCCCTCGCGGTTGCACTGCGCGTCGTAGTCCGCGTAGAAGGCCACCATGCGGCGCGTGAAGTCGTCGCCCGCCTCCACGGCGTTGGCGCGCAGCCCCGCCTCCTTGCAGTTGTTGATGAAGGACTGCAGTTGCCGCGGCGCGAACTTCTCCTCGTCGAGGCCCTGCGCCTTCGCCAGGCGCTTCACCATCGAGAGCTGGTCGCCGGAGTCGAGGATCTGGAAGAGCTGCGGGAGGTTCGCGTCGCGGTGGTGCGCGCGCAGCAGCCGGTTGCACAGGCCGTGGAAGGTGCCCACCCACATCCCGCGCGTGTTGATGGGCAGCATCGCCGAGAGCCGCGTGAGCATCTCGCGGGCCGCCTTGTTGGTGAAGGTCACCGCCAGGATGCCCGCCGGGCTCACCTGCCCGGTCTGGATGAGCCAGGCGATGCGCGTGGTGAGCACGCGCGTCTTGCCGCTGCCGGCGCCGGCGAGGATGAGGGCGGATTCGCGCGGAAGGGTGACGGCCCGGAGTTGCTCGGGGTTCAGGCCTGCGAGGAGGTCGGGCATGCGGGAGGGGCTGAAGGCGAGGCGGAATTATACCGCCCGTCTCCGGTCGCCCCACGCATTCAGTGCCTGCGCGCCGCCATGATCGCTCCGGTCGCCGCAAGGAGGGCCGCGAGCAGGATCATCGCCCACTCCGATAACGTCGGGATCGCGGCCGCCGCCGGCGCCACTGCAAGCGCCGTGAGCACGATGTCGTTGCCCGTCCCTCCGGCGTAGGTGATGCGCAGCGTCACTCCGTTGAAGGTCACCGTGGCGCCCTCGGCGAGCCCCGCGAAGGTGCCCGTGACCGCATCGACGCCATCGTTCGTGAGGATCGTGAACGTGTTGCCGGGCACGGGCACGTAGGCCCCCGCGAGCGAGAGCGTGCCCCCGGCGATCGTCACCGTCCCGGTCACGTTGGTGACGTCGTACTGCGTCCCGGCCGTCGTGCCTTCGATCTCGACGAGGAAGACGCCTCCCAGCGCGAGGTTGCCGGTGTTGGTGATGCCGGGGCTCAGGCCCGGGGAGAGCGTGCCGCCCGCGTTGATCGCGACGGGGCCGCTCACCGTGCCGGTGCCGCCGAGCGTCGCGCCACCGTTCACTACCACCGGGCCCGGGATCGTGCCGTTCACGAGCAGCGTGCCGGCATTCACCGTCGCGCCTCCGGTGAAGGTGCTCGTCCCCGAGAGCGTGAGCCGCCCGGCGCCCGTCTTCGTGAGCCCGGCCGCGCCTCCGATCACGCCCGAGAGCGTGAGGTTCGTGGCATTCGACACCGCGAGCGCGGCGGAGAGCGTGAGCGGATTGGCGAGACTGTGCGCGGCCCCGGAGCCGTTGAGCTGCGGTGCGGCACCCGCGAACGTGATCGCGCTGCCCGTCATCGCGTAGGCCGTCGCACCCGTGAGGTCCATGCGGTTGATCGTCCACGGCGCGTCCACGGCCGGAGCGAAGCGGGCCGAGGCCGTGGGGAAGGTGACGAAGGTGGTGTTGCCGCTGGCCGGTGCCACGCCCGCCACCCAGTTGAGCCCCGTGCTCCAGTTATTGTTCGCGCCCGCACCGTTCCACACGACATTCGTGGTCGACACCGCAGTGAGCGTGATGTCGTTGCCGGTGCCCCCGATGTAGGAGACGCGCAGGGTCGCGCCGTTGAACACGACCGTCGCGCCTTCCGGCAAGCCCGCGAACGTGCCCGTGACGGCGTCGGCGCCGTCGTTCGACACGATCAGGAAGGTGTCGCCCAGCACCGGCACGTAGGCGCCGGAGAGCGAGAGCGTGCCGCCGGCAATCGTCACCGTGCCGGTGACGTTGATGTTGTCGTACTGCGTGCCGAGCGTCGTGCCCTGGATCTCGATCGCGGTCGCGCCGCCGAGGTTGAGGCTACCCGTGTTGATGATGCCCGGGCTCAGGCCCGGCGCGAGCGTCCCGCCCGCGTTGGTAGTGACCGGGCCGCTCACCGTTCCCGTGCCGCCAAGAATGCCCCCCGCATTCACGACAACCGGGCCGGCCACCGTACCGGTCACGAGAAGCGATCCGCCGTCCACCGCCGCGGTGCCGGCGCTCCCGTTCGCGCCTGACAGAGTAAGGCGCCCCGCCCCGGTCTTCGTGAAATTGCCTGGCCCGCCGATGGACCCACCGAAGACCGTGCTCGTCCCGTCGCCTCCGAACGTCGCCGTTCCCCCGAGGAGATTGAGCTGCCCGGTGCCCGTGAGCGACGCGAAGGCGCTGTCGCCCAGGACGTCGAGCCGCGCGGTCGGGTTGATCGTGAGCGGGCCGCTGTTGATCCAGGACCCGGCGAGGAGCGTCCCGTTGTTCACCGTCGTCGCCCCCGTGTACGCGAACGACGGCCCCCCTCCGGTCACGAGGGAGCCGGAAGCCATCGTGAGGCTTCCCGTGCCGGTCACGCTGGCGATGATCGTCGCCCCGCCCGCGAGGCTGAATTCCAGCGCCGCGTTGTTGATGATCGGCGAATTGAACAGGGCGGGCGAGGCGGCCGGCGTGCCGATCTGCAGCGTTCCTCCGTCGATCGTGGTCGTGCCGGCGATCGTGGAGATCGTCGCCAGCGTGAGTCGCCCCGCCCCGGTCTTCGTGAAATTGCCTGGCCCGCCGATGGACCCACCGAAGACCGTGCTCGTCCCGTCGCCTCCGAACGTCGCCGTTCCCCCGAGGAGATTGAGCTGCCCGGTGCCCGTGAGCGACGCGAAGGCGCTGTCGCCCAGGACGTCGAGCCGCGCGGTCGGGTTGATCGTGAGCGGGCCGCTGTTGATCCAGGACCCGGCGAGGAGCGTCCCGTTGTTCACCGTCGTCGCCCCCGTGTACGCGAACGACGGCCCCCCTCCGGTCACGAGGGAGCCGGAAGCCATCGTGAGGCTTCCCGTGCCGGTCACGCTGGCGATGATCGTCGCCCCGCCCGCGAGGCTGAATTCCAGCGCCGCGTTGTTGATGATCGGCGAATTGAACAGGGCGGGCGAGGCGGCCGGCGTGCCGATCTGCAGCGTTCCTCCGTCGATCGTGGTCGTGCCGGCGATCGTGGAGATCGTCGCCAGCGTGAGTCGCCCCGCCCCGGTCTTCGTGAAATTGCCCCCTCCGGAAAGGAGTCCGGAGAGCGTGAGATCGGTGGCATTCGCAAGCGCCACGTCGACCAGGAACGCGAGGTCGTTCGCGATTGAATGCGCGGCGCCAGCGACGTTGATCTGCGCGGCTGCGCCGTCGAAATTGAGCCTCCCGCCCGAGAGCAGATAGGACGACCCGCCCGTGATATCGAGGCGATTGACGATCCACAAGCCGTCAGCGAAAGGCGCGAAGGTCGTCCCCGCCGCGCCGAAGCTCACGAACGTGGTGTTCGCGCTCGCCGGCGCGACGCCGCCGACCCAGTTGCCGGCAGTGCTCCAGTTGCTGTCCACGCCACTGGAACCGTTCCAGTCGACGGCCTGGGCCGCAAATGGCATCGCAGCCGAGAGCAGGATCGCGGGCCATCGCAACGCTCCCGGTCCACGGGAGATCGTTCGTGTTCTTGTCATTTTCCGGACTCCTCTAGCGTTCCTTGCACCCGGGAACCAACGGATAGTACAAGGCTCGCGCTTCAGTGGAAAAAAACGGGGGCGCCAGCCGGCGCCCCCAAGCGTTTCGCCCCACTATCAAGGCGCCGAGCGGAGACTCAGGCACCTGATGCAATGACACGGGCCGCGACGCACAAGTTCCCGCGGTCGATCCCGCGCGGCAAATCAAGGGCTTGGAGGGGCCCGCTGATATAATTGCCGCAACGCACAACGCGCCCCGATCGAAGAACGCAATGAACCCCCAATACGACCCGAAGACCATCGAGCCCGCCGTCCAGAAGGCGTGGGCCGAGACGAAGGCCTTCGTCGCGCCCGATGCCTCCGCGAAGCCCAAGTACTACAACGTGGGCATGCTCCCCTACCCCTCGGGCAAGCTGCACATGGGGCACGTGCGCAACTACTCGATCAACGACGCGCTGGCCCACTTCCTGCGCATGAAGGGCTTCAACGTCCTGCAGCCCATGGGCTGGGACGCCTTCGGCCTTCCCGCCGAGAACGCCGCCATGGCCAACGGCGTGCCGCCCGCGAAGTGGACGTGGGACAACATCGCCTACATGAAGAAGCAGCTCCAGTCGCTCGGCTTCGCCATCGACTGGACGCGCGAGTTCGCGACCTGCTCGCCCGCCTACTACAGGTGGAACCAGTGGCTCTTCCTGCGCATGCGCGAGAAGGGCATCGCCTACCGCAAGACCGGCACCGTGAACTGGGACCCCGTGGACCAGACCGTGCTCGCCAACGAGCAGGTCATCGACGGCAAGGGCTGGCGCACGGGCGCGACCGTCGAGAAGCGCGAGATCGCGATGTGGTACCTGCGCATCTCGCAGTACGCCGACGAGCTGGTGGATGCGCTCGAGGGCCTCGCCTGGCCCGAGCAGGTGAAGCAGATGCAGAGGAACTGGATCGGCCGCTCCTACGGCGTCGAGTTCACGCTGCCCTACGCGGATGAGACGGCCCGCCGCATGGCCGATGGGAAGAAGGGTCTCAAGGTCTACACCACCCGCGCCGACACGATCATGGGCATCACCTTCGCCGCCGTGGCCGCGGAGCACCCGCTCGCCCACGAGGCCGCGAAGGGCAACGCCGCCCTCGCCGCGTTCATCGAGGAGTGCAAGAAGGGCGGCGTGATGGAGGCCGACCTCGCCACGATGGAGAAGAAGGGGATGCCCACGGGCCTCTTCGTGCTGCACCCGTTCACGAAGGAGAAGGTCGAGGTGTGGGTCGGCAACTACGTGCTCATGGGTTACGGCGAGGGCGCGGTGATGGCCGTGCCGGGCCACGACGAGCGCGACTTCGCCTTCGCGAAGAAGTACGGCCTCGCGATCAAGCCCGTCATCGACGTGGGCGGCCAGCCCTACTCCACCGACGCGTGGCAGCCCTGGTACGAGGAAGCCGGCATGTGCGTGAATTCCGGCAAGTACGACGGGCTCGAGCAGCAGGCCGCCATCGACGCGGTAGCCGCGGACCTGCGCGCCCTCGGCCTCGGCGAGAAGCGCAAGCAGTTCCGCCTGCGCGACTGGGGCATCTCGCGCCAGCGCTACTGGGGCACGCCCATCCCCATCGTGCTGTGCCCGGCGTGCGGCGACGTGCCCGTTCCCGACGAGGAGCTGCCGGTGGTGCTGCCGGAGGACCTCGTGCCGGACGGCAGCGGCAGCCCGCTCGCGAAATCGCGCGCGTTCTACGAGTGCAGGTGCCCGAAGTGCGGCGGCGAGGCGCGCCGCGACACGGACACCATGGACACCTTCGTCGACTCGTCCTGGTACTTCTTCCGCTACACCTGCCCCGGCGCGAAGGCCATGGTCGACGGCCGGGCCGACTACTGGATGCCGATGGACCAGTACATCGGCGGCATCGAGCACGCGATCCTGCACCTGCTCTACGCGCGGTTCTGGACCAAGGTGATGCGCGACCTGGGGCTGGTGAAGGTCGACGAGCCGTTCAAGAGCCTGCTCACGCAGGGCATGGTGCTCAACCACATCTTCAGCCGGCGCACCGACAAGGGCGGCATCGCCTACTTCGCCCCCGAGGAAGTGGAGATGAAGCTGGACGGCGAGGGGAAGGTCGCCTCCGTGACGCTCAAGGCCGACGGCAGCCCCGTGGACTACGGCGGCATCGGCACGATGTCGAAGTCGAAGCGCAACGGCGTCGACCCGCAGGACCTCATCGACCGCTACGGCGCGGACACCGCGCGGCTCTACGTGATGTTCGCGAGCCCTCCCACCGACACCATCCTCTGGTCCGACACGTCCGTCGAAGGATCCTTCCGCTTCCTGAAGCGGCTGTGGAAGCTCGTGCACGACCACCTCGCCGCGGGCGGGCCCGTGGCCGGCCGCGCGACGGGCGAGCTCGCGAAGGGGCTGAAGGACCTGCGCTTCAAGTTGCACCGGACCATCGACAAGGTGGGCGACGACTACGGCCGGCGCCTGCAGTTCAACACCGCCATCGCCGCGGTCATGGAGCTGCTCAATGCGCTGGGGGACGTGAAGGACGGCTCGCCCGCCGCGCGCGCCGTGGCGCAGGAGGTGCTGGAGGGCGCCGTGCTGCTGCTTTCGCCGATCGTGCCCCACGTCACGACCGCGCTGTGGGCCGAGCTTCGCCCGGGCACGCGCCTCATCGACCAGCCCTGGCCCGAGGTGGACCGCTCCGCGCTCGTGCAGGACACGGTCGAGCTCGTGCTGCAGGTCAACGGCAAGCTGCGCGGCCACATCGCGGTGCCGGCGGCCGCCCCGAAGGAGGAGATCGAGCGCATGGCCCTCGCGAGCGAGGGGGCCGTGAAGTTCATGGAAGGCCGGCCCGCGAAGAAGGTCGTCGTGGTGCCGGGCCGGCTGGTGAACATCGTTGTCTAGGATCTCTCCCTCCCTCCGGGAGAGGGCCGGGGTGAGGGCAAGCCTCGCCGCCGCCCTCCTCCTCTCCGCCTGCGGCTTCCAGCTGCGCGGCGAGGCGCCCATGAGCCTCAAGTCGCTGCACGTCGTGGCCGAGGTGCCCTCGCAGGTGGCGGTCGAGATTCGTCGCCAGCTCTCCGGCGGCCCCACCAGGCTCGCGCCGAGCGCCCAGGAGGCCGAGGCCACCGTGCGCGTGCTCGCGGAGAGCACCGACAAGACCATCCAGTCGCTCACCGGCGCCGGCCGCGTGTTCGACTACCGGCTGAACCTCAAGGTGCGCTACCAGGTGACGACGGCCCCGGCGAAGTTCCTCGTGGAGCCGGCCGAGATCGAGCTGTGGCGCATCATTTCCTACTCGGAGACCGCGCCGCTCGCGAAAGAGGCCGAGGAGCAGCTCCTCTACGCGGAGATGCGCACCGAGGCCGCCATGCGCATCCTCCGCCGCCTCTCCGTGGCCCACGCCCACGCCAGCACGGCGCCCCGATGAAGATCGCCACCCGAAGCCTCGCCCAGCACCTGAAGAAGGGGCTCGGCCCCCTCTACGCGGTGCACGGCGCCGAGGCGCTGCTCGCGCTCGAGGCGGGCGACGCCATCCGCGCGGCCGCCCGCAAGTCGGGCTGCAGCGAGCGCGAGGTCTTCACGGCCGAGCCCGGGGCCGACTGGTCCGCGCTCGGCGCTTCCGCCGCGAACCTCTCGCTCTTCTCCTCCCGCAAGCTCCTCGAGATCCGCATTCCCACGGGCAAGCCCGGGGCCGAGGGCGGAAAGGCCATCGAGGCGCTCTGCGCCCGGCTTCCCGAGGACACGGTCGTGCTCGTGATGCTGCCGGAGCTGGAATGGCAGCAGCTCAAGACCGCGTGGTTCTCGGCGCTGGAGGACGCGGGCACGGTCGTCGAGGCGAAATCCGTCTCGCGCGAGGAGCTGCCGCAGTGGCTTGCCGAGCGCCTCGCCGCGCAGCAGCAGCGCGCCGGAGTCGAGACGCTCGAGTGGCTGGCCGACCGCGTGGAGGGAAACCTCCTGGCCGCGAAGCAGGAGGTGGAGAAGCTCGCCCTGCTGCTGCCCGCCGGGGACATCACCCTCGAGTCGATCCGCGAGGCCGTCACGGACGTCTCGCGTTTCGAGCGCGACGGCCTCGTGGAGGCGATCCACGCCGGCGACCCCGGGCGCATCGCGCGGGCCGTCGACTCGCTGGAGGCGGAGGGCGAGCCGCTGCCGCTGCTGCTGTGGACGCTCGCCGAGGAGATCCGGCTCATGGTGCAGGTCACCGGCGGGGAGCGCCCGCGCCGCTTCCTCGACCCCGACCGGGTGCAGCGCGTGCTGCGAACCGCCCGCAAGCACGACGCGGCCTCCTTCGACCGCCAACTCTTGCGGGCGCACCGGATTGACCGCATGATCAAAGGCGTCGAGACGGGCGACGCCTGGGAAGAGATCCTCGAGCTCTCGCTCGCCCTGGCCGGAACGCCCTCGCTGCGGCCCGCCGCCTGAGCGCCCGCGCACGAAGGCCGGCCGGCGCGGCACCCCCGACACCCGAGAAGCCATGAACGACCTCAACTCCGACAACGAAGCGCAGGCCCTGGTCGCCGCCCTGGGCGCGGCCGCGCGCGAGGCGAGCCGCGCCCTGGCGAGCGCCGGCACGGCCGCGAAGAACCGCGCCCTCGAGGTGGCGGCCGAGTCCCTCGTCGACCGCGAGAAGACGATCCTCGCCGCCAACGCGAAGGACGTGAAGGGAGCGCGCGCCGAGGGAAACGACGACGCCTTCATCGACCGCCTCAAGCTCACCGCCAAGGTCATCGACGAGATGGCCGAGGGCCTGCGGCAGATCGCGCGCCTTCCCGATCCCGTGGGCGAGGTCACGGAGCTGCGCTACCGGCCCTCCGGGATCCAGGTGGGCCGCATGCGCGTGCCGCTGGGCGTGGTGGGCATCATCTACGAGTCGCGCCCGGACGTGACGGCCGACGCCGGGGGGCTTTGCCTCAAGAGCGGCAATGCCGCCATCCTTCGCGGCGGCAGCGAGTCGCTCAACTCGAACCTGGCCATCGCCGCGTGCCTGCACGCGGGCCTCAAGGCCGCGGGGCTGCCCGAGACGGCGGTGCAGCTGGTGGGCACCACCGACCGCGCGGCCGTGGGCGAGCTCATCGCGGCGGAGAAGTACGTCGACGTGATCGTGCCGCGCGGGGGCAAGGGCCTCGTGGAGCGCATCTCGAAGGAGGCGCGCGTGCCGGTCATCAAGCACCTCGACGGCGTGTGCCACGTCTACGTGGACGAAGGGGCCGATCCCGCCAAGGCCCTCGCCATCGTCGAGAACGCGAAGACCCAGCGCTACGGCACCTGCAACACGATGGAGACGCTCCTCGTCGCGCAGGCGGCCGCGCCCGCCGTGCTGCCCGCCATCGGCCGCATGTTCGCGGAGAAGGGCGTCGAGATGCGCGCCGGCGCCGGGGCGAAGACGATCCTCGAGAAGGCGGGCGTGAAGGAAGTGAAGGACGCCACCGAGGACGACTGGTACGCCGAGTACCTCGCCCCGATCGTCGCCATCGCGATCGTCCCCGGCATCGACGACGCCATCGCCCACATCGCGAAGTACGGCTCGCAGCACACGGATGCCATCGTGACCGGCGACTGGGGGCGCGCGCAGCGCTTCCTGCGCGAGGTCGACTCGGCCTCGGTGATGGTGAACGCCTCCACGCGCTTCGCCGACGGCTTCGAGTACGGCCTCGGCGCCGAGATCGGGATCTCCACCAACAAGCTCCACGCGCGCGGCCCCGTCGGGCTCGAGGGGCTCACCTCGCAGAAGTGGATCGTGCTCGGCGACGGGCACGTCCGAAGCTGAACCGCTTGCCTTCCCCCCTCGGCCTCTTCGGCGGCACCTTCGACCCGGTGCACTTCGGCCACCTTCGCCTGGCGGCGGAGATGCGCGAGGCGTTCCGGCTGGAGCGGGTCGTTTTCCTGCCGGCGGGGCACCCTTGGCAGCGCTCGCGCGACACCTTCGCCCCGGGCCCGGACCGCGTCCGGATGCTCGAGCTCGCCGTGGCCGGCGAGCCGGCGTTCTCCGTGGACGACCGCGAGGTTCGGCGCAAGGGGCCGACTTACACCGTGGACACCCTCGCCGAATACCGGCAGGAGCGCGGGCCCGGCGTCCCGCTCGTCTTCCTCTGCGGCACCGACGCCTTCGCCCGGGTCGAGACCTGGCACCGCTGGGAATCGCTCTTCGGGCTGGCGCACTTCGCGGTCGCCGTGCGCGCCGACGACGCCGACTGGCTGGCGAAGGGCCCGGGGGCCATCCCGCGCGCCCTCTGGCCGCGCGTCACGATGAGCCTCAAGGACATCCTCGCGGCCCCGGCCGGGCGCATCATGACGTTCGCCATGACGCCGCTCGCGATCTCGTCGACCGCGATCCGCGGCCTCGTCCAGTCCGGAAGCTCGATCCGCTACCTCACCCCCGACCCCGTGGTCGACCACATCCACCAGCACCAGCTCTACGGAACTGCCGACGTTTCCCGGCAAGGCCTGGACTGACCAAGACATGACGAAACCCCTGTCCACCCCCGCAAAGAAGAAGCTCGTCGTCTCCGCCCTCGAGGACATCAAGGCACGCGACATCGTGGCCATCGACGTGAGGAAGGTCACGTCGATGTTCGACTGGATCATCGTCGCGAGCGCCGAGTCGGCCCGCCAGACCAAGGCTCTCGCGCGCCACGTTCGCGACAAGCTCAAGGAGGCCGGCTGCGCCATCGTCGGCACCGAGGGCGAGGAGGGCGGCGAGTGGATCCTCGTCGACTCCGGCGACATCGTGGCCCACGTCATGCAGCCGGCCGTGCGCAGCTACTACAACCTCGAGGAGCTCTGGGGCGACGGCCGGTTCGACCGCCCCGTGAACCCCGGCGCGCCCCTCGAGATGCCCGCGCGGTCGGAGCCCGGCGAGGCCCCGAAGCCCGCAAGGCGCCCCCGCAAGCCGCGGGCCGCGGCTGGAACCGCGCCCGCGAAGCCCCGCCGTCGCCGGTCCGCCGCCTGAATGCGCGTCTCGATCGTCGCCGTCGGCCACAAGATGCCGGCCTGGATCCAGGCCGGCTACGGCGAGTACGTGAAGCGGATGCCGCCCGAGGTGCGCATCGAGCTGGTGGAGCTGAAGCCGGAGGAGCGCGGCGCCGGGAAGGCCGTGGACAAGGCGAAGGCTATCGAGGGCGAGAGGATCATCGCCGCCCTTCCCCAGGGCTCCACCGTCTACGCGCTCGACGAGAAGGGGCGCCCGGTGACGACGCAGGGCCTTTCCGTGATGCTCGCCGGCTGGATGCGCGACGCGACCCAGCCCGCGTTCGTGATCGGCGGGGCCGACGGGCTGTCCGAAGAGGTCAAGGCCCGGGCCGACAAGCTGGTCTCGCTCTCGGCGCTCACGCTCCCCCATGCGATGGTGCGGGTCCTGCTCGCGGAGCAGCTCTACCGCGCATGGACGATCCTGGCCAACCACCCCTATCATCGCGACTAGCCATGTCCGTCATCTACCTCGCCTCCCGCAGCCCGCGCCGCCGCGAGCTCCTCGCCCAGATCGGCGTGAAGTTCGAGCTGCTGCTCTTCCGCGAGGGGGCGCGCCAGGACGCCGAGACGAACGAGGACGCGCTTGCCGGCGAGCTCGCGGAGGACTACGTGCGGCGCGTGGCCCGGAAGAAGGCCGAGGCCGCGTGGCAGCGCATCGTGATGAGGAAGGGGCTGCGACGCATGCCCGTGCTCGCCGCCGACACCACCGTGGCGCTCGCCAACGAGATGCTCGCCAAGCCCGCCGATGCCGCCGACGCCGCGCGCATGCTCCGGCTCCTCGCCGGGACGCGCCACCGCGTCCTCACGGCCGTCGCCGTCGCGAGCGAGGGCCGCCTCGAGATGCGCGTGAGCGAGTCGCACGTCACCTTCTGCCCGCTCGACGAGGCGCGCATCGACGCCTACGTCGCCTCCGGCGAGCCCTTCGACAAGGCCGGCGCCTACGGCATCCAGGGCCGCGCCGGCGCCTTCGCCACTCGCGTGGAGGGCAGCTACACCGGGGTCGTGGGCCTGCCGCTGCACGAGACGGCGGAGCTTCTGAGAGAATTCGGCATCACCGTCCCGTAAGACGCACGGCAGGGGGACGCCGATTGCCGCCGATGCCCCGCCGATTGCCGCCGATATTTCAGTGCGGGATCGTGTCTGTGCGGAGCGTCCGGCGCCTTCGATCGGCCCTCGGCCCCGTTACCACGTCATGAATCATCGGCGGCAATCGGCGGGGCATCGGCGATAATCGGCGTTCCCCGCCTTACTAACCACGAAGCCAAAGACTTGAACGAGCAGATCCTGGTCAACGTCACCCCGCAGGAAACGCGGGTCGCCGTCACCGAGCAAGGCGCGGTGCAGGAGCTGCACGTCGAGCGCGATTCCTCGCGCGGCATCGTGGGCAACGTCTACCTCGGCCGCGTCTGCCGGGTGCTTCCCGGCATGCAGTCGGCCTTCGTCGAGATCGGCCTCGCGCGCGCCGCCTTCCTGCACGTGGCCGACATCTGGATGGCGAAGAACGGCGACGGGCAGGTGAAGCCCATCGAGAAGCTCCTCTCGGAAGGCCAGACGCTGCTGGTCCAGGTGGTGAAGGACCCCATCGGCTCGAAGGGCGCGCGGCTGTCCACGCAGGTGTCGATCGCCGGGCGGCTGCTCGTCTACCTCCCGCAGGACCCCCACATCGGCATCTCGCAGCGCATCGAGGACGTCGCCGAGCGCGAGAACCTGCGCGAGAAGGTGCACTCGCTCATCCCGCCCGGCGAGTCCGGCGGCTTCATCGTGCGCACCGTGGCCGAGACGGCGACCGAGGCGGAGCTCAAGGCCGACATCGACTACCTCGTCACCCTGTGGAAGCAGATCCAGGAGTCGGCCACGACCGCCGCCCCCCAGGCCCTGCTTTACCAGGACCTCGCCCTCTCGGCGCGCGTGCTGCGCGACCTCGTCACCGACACGACGGAGCGCGTGATCGTGGACTCGCGCGAGACCTTCCACCGCCTGCGGGACTTCGCCGAGAAGTACACGCGCAAGGCGCTGCCCGTCCTGGAGCACTACTCCGGCGAGCGGCCGCTCTTCGACCTCTTCGGCGTCGAGGAGGAGCTCGAGAAGGCGCTCGCGCGCCGGGTCGACCTGAAGAGCGGCGGCTACGTCATCATCGACCAGACCGAGGCGCTCACCACGGTGGACGTGAACACCGGCGGCTTCGTCTCCGGGCGCTCCTTCGACGACACGATCTTCAAGACCAACCTCGAGGCGGCGCAGTCGATCGCCCGCCAGCTGCGGCTGCGCAACCTCGGCGGGATCATCATCGTCGACTTCATCGACATGGACACGCAGGAGCACCGGGACGCGGTCCTCGCCGAATTCCGCAAGGCGCTCGCCCGCGACCGGACGCGCGTCATGGTGAACGGCTTCTCGCAGCTGGGGCTCGTGGAGATGACGCGAAAGCGCACCCGCGAATCGCTCGCGCACGTGCTCTGCGAGCCGTGCCCGGTGTGCGCCGGCCGCGGGGAGCTGAAGACCGCCCAGACGGTCTGCTACGAGATCCTGCGCGAGATCCTGCGCGCCGAGCGGCAGTTCGGCGCGCGCGAGTACCGCATCCTCGCCTCGCAGCTCGTGATCGACATGTTCCTCGACGAGGAGGCGAACGCCCTCACCATGCTGGGCGACTTCATCGCCAAGCCCATCTCGATGCAGGTGGAGACGGTCTACACGCAGGAGCAGTACGACGTCATCCTGGCGTGAGCCCGCCGCGCCGCGCCGCGGGCCTCAGGTCTTGTGCGCCGCGTCCTTCAGGCGCTGCGTGGCCTCGCGAAGCTCGTCCATCGACTGGTCGAGCTTCTGGGTGGTGTTGAAGTCGAGCTTCTGCGTGCGCTCGGCGCCCGCCGGCTGCGCGGGCTCCTTCCTCCTCGACCCGTCGGGGTTGTAGAGGCGCGGGTCGAATGCGGGAAGCCGCTGGGTCTTTTCGCCGTCCTGGCCCCGCTCGTTGATCGTCTGCTCCGGCGCGGCGCGCGAGAGCGCGGACAGCATGTCGTCCGAGATCATGGGCGCCGCCTGCGGCTTCGCGGCCGGCGCGGGCTTCGGCGCCGCGGGCTTCGGGGCCTCCTCCTTCACGTGCGCGACCTCCCGGAAGACCTCCTGGGCGCGCTCGGCGCGGCGGTTGATGGTGAGCGGGGCGTCGAACACCGAGAGCTTCATGGTCTCCATGAGCTCCGGCGGCGTGGTCGGCTCGGTGCGTTCGGCCGCCGACGGCGCCTGCGGCGCGGCGGCCGCGGCCGCCTCGTCGCGGGAGACGCGGGCGAGCAGCCCGTCGATCATCTCGCGCTGCTTGCGCAGCGCCTCCGCGACGGCCTTCAGCTCCGCCAGCTGCTCCCCGATGTTGGTGCTCTTCTCGTTGATCTTGGAGAGGTTGTCCAGCCGCGCCTGGAGCTGGTTCTTGTGGTCCTTCATCTGCGTCTCCAGGGGCAGCGTCACCGCCTGGGTCCAGCGCTCGCTCTGCGCGCGCGCGTCGCTGAAGAGCGACCGCGCCTGCGCGACGAGGGAGGCGTGGAACTTCTTCACGAAGAAGCTCTTGTAGTTCGCCACGTTGATCGGGTCGCGGCTGAACTCGTCGGTCTCGGCCACGAGGAGCTTCAGCTTCGTCGCGTGCAGCTCCAGGTCGAGCGACGGCAGGTTCATCTTCTGGAACCCGAACTTCTGGACGAAGGTGTTGTACACCCCCTGCATGAGCTTCTTGATGTCCTCGCTCGCCGCGTAGACGCGCTCGAAGTCGGCGTTCATGAGCCGCGAGAGCTCGCGCATGGCGCGCTGCAGGCCCACGGTGGTCCACGAGTCCTCCATCGCCTGGGCGCTCTGCGCGAGCATGTGGTCCATCTTCGCGGGGTTCAGCATGTCCATGAGCGCGGCGCGCTTGGCCGAGAAGTTGGACTGGTTCACCTTGTACTCGGCGAGCGCCGAGTTGTAGGCGGCCTTCTCCGCCGAGATCTTCTGCCAGAGCTTGGTCACCACCTCGCGGCTCTTGCCCTGGAGCCCCTGCAGCTCGCTCATCGCCGTGAGGTTCGCCTGCTGCTTGTTGGCGACCGAGGCGCGCGAGGAGACCATCATGGCGCCGATCTCGCTCATCACCGCCTTGCACAGGATCTGCCGCCGCATCGGCACGACCGCCTTGGCGAGGTGGTCCTCCAGGGCCTCGATGCCGCTCTTCCTCACGAGCCCGGCGTCGTCGCGGATCTTGCCGACGAGGGCCTTCTGCGCGGAGAGGGGGAAGACGAGGGCGGGATCGAGGCTGAGGGCCTTCGCGGTGGTGTCCACCATGCGCCGGACGCCCCGTTCGATGTCCTCGGGCGTCTTCAGCTCGTCCCACATCAGGTCGATCTTGTTGAGCACCGCGATCTTCTGCGGCAGCCCCGGCCGCACGTAGCGGTCCCAGATCTCGAGGTCGCTCTTGGTGACGCCGGTGTCGATCGACAGCAGGAAGAGTATCGCGTGCGCGCTGGGCAGCGTGGAGACGGTGAGCTCCGGCTCCATCCCGAGCGCGTTTAGGCCCGGCGTGTCCAGGATCGAAAGGCCGTTGGTGAGCAGCGGGTGGGGGTAGTTGATCATGGCGTAGCGCCATGCCGGCACCTCGACCAGCTCCTCCTCGCTCGGGATCTCGCCCTCCTCGTTCACCATCGGCGCGAGGCCCAGCATCCGCGCCTCGAGGGCGTAGACCTTCTTCGTGTCGGCGAGCGCCGCGAGAGCCTTCTTCATCTCCGCGGCGGAGCCGATGTTGAGGCGGATGCGGCTCCACTCCACGGGGTTGTTCTTGAGCTGGGAGATCGACTCGTCGCGGTAGCGCGTCTCCACCGACAGGAGCTTCAGGTACGGCTCCTCGTTCGGGTCGTGGAAGATCTCCGTCGGGCACATCGTCGTGCGGCCGACGTCGGAGGGCAGCAGCCGCTCCTTGAAGCTCGAGAAGAAGAGGGCGTTGATGAGCTCCGACTTCCCGCGCGAGTACTCCGCCAGGAAGGCGAGCATGAGCCGCCCCTTGTTCAGGTTCTCGAGCAGGTCGTAGAAGCGGATGGACTGCTGGACGTCGAGCTGGCCGTTGGCCTCCAGCCAGTCGTGGTAGGCCGTCACCGAGCGCGTGAGGTCCTCCCGCCAGCGGTTGTAGCGGGCGATCTCGCTTTCGAAACGGGCGTCGACGGCGATGGGCGAGTTCACGGGGCCCTCGTTTTTGAGTGCCCAGTGTACCGGTGAGCGGTACCGGGTTGCCAATACTTCGATTCCCGGCCCGTGGCGCCGGGGCGACCCGGCTGCGCCGGCCGGGCCGGCGCCGCGCGCCGAAAGCCCAAAAAAAACGCCGGGCCCGGGGCCCGGCGAATCGAGGAATATTGCGTGGAACCGGAGCAACGGGCGGGGTTCCCCCGCCCGCGGGCGCCCTTCAGGCGGCGCGATGGAATTCCGGCTCGTTGGCGGGCGTTTCCCGGTTCGCGGGGGCGGCGGCGGCCGGCACCCGGTTCGCGGCGCGGCGGACGGCCTCCAGGGGGCCGGCGCTCGGCAGCAGCAGGGTGCCGCGTTCGCCGCCGAGGGCGAGGAACAGGTTCATGGCGGCCAGCGTGAGGACGGGAGCGGCGATGGCGAAGAGTTGCGCGTAGTTTTCGATGAAGAGGTTCATTTTCGGTCTCCGGTTCGTGTTCGGTTCGGTTTCGTTTCGTCTCCCCTTCCGGGGGGGCGTTGCGGGTTTCGTCCCGCGATGGATCGAAATCTAGGGTTCCCGCCCCCCGCCCGCCAGCGCCATGCGACGAAGTGGCGATTTCCCGGGCCGAAACGCGTTTCCGGCGGGGGTAGCCGGGGGGTCAGGCGGCCAGGCGCTCCGACTCGTCGTTCGCGGCCACGGCGGCCGGGCGGGCCTTCCGGGGGTGCGCGGCGAGCCAGCGGGCGGCGGCTTCCTCGGGGCCCACGGCGCGCGGCAGGCGGGTCAGGCCGGGGTGGGGGGTGGCGACCTCGAGGGCGAGGAAGACCGGCATGAAGACGGCGTAGAAGGCGACGGCGGCGGCGATGAGTTCCATGGTTTTCCTTTCCTTCGTCCTGCGGCCCCCCGGCAGGCCCCTGCCGGTTTCGGGCGGCGCGACATCTCGTCTCGCGTTGGATTGAAGGCTACGCAAGGCCGCGCCGCGAGTCGGCCGAGGATTGCGCCGGTCGCCGCTGGCATATCGGACGGCGGGTTGCGGAATTTTCCGCATCCCGCCCCGGGGGGTGCCGCGGGCCTAGAGGACGAAGCGCCCGAGCATCCGCAGCGCCTCTCCCTCGAGCCATGCCACCGGCAGCATCAGGACCAGCTGGCAGGCGATGAGGACGAGCACCGGGGTGATATCCACGCCCCCGATGGGGGGGATGGCCTTCTGGAAGGGCTTGAGGAAGGGGCGGGTGAGGGCCTCGAAGAACGGGGCCACGGGGTGGTAGGGGTTGACCCAGGACAGGAGCGCCTGCAGGAGCACCGCGCCCATCACGATGTAGACGGTGAGGCGGGCGAGCTTCACCAGGCCGAGGAAGAGGAGCACGGAGATGGCGGTGCCGTTCACGAGCTCGATGCCCTGGAGGAGGCTCAGGATCGCGAGGAGCATCACCTCGGCCCCCCAGGCGACGGCGAAGGAGGCGATGTCGAGCTTGAAGAAGCCGGGCAGCAGCCGGCGCAGGGGCTTCACCGCGAAGTCGGTGAGCGCCATCGTGAACTGGGCGAGCGGGTTCCTGGCCGGCGCGCGAAGCGCCTGCATCCAGAAGCGCACCAGCGCCGACAGGATGAAGAGGTTGAAGATGGTCTCGACGGCGAAGGCGATCGCCTGGGTGAGCATGGCCGCTAGTCCCGTCCGAACTGTTCGCCCAGCTCCCGCGAGCGGGCGCACGCGGCCTTCACCGCCTCGATGAACCGCGTCTTGAGCGCCGCGCCCTCCATCTCGCCCAGCGCGCGCTCCGTGGTGCCGCCCTTCGACGTGACCTGGGCCCGCAGCACGGCCGGGTCCTCGCCGCGTTCGCGTGCGAGCCTGGCCGCGCCGGCGAAGGTGCCCAGCGCGAGGCTGCGCGCGGCCTCCGGGGCGATCCCCATCTCGCGCGCGGCCTGCTCGAGCGCCTCGATGAAGTAGAAGACGTAGGCCGGCCCGCTTCCCGACACGGCCGTCACCGCATCGAGATCCTCCTCGCGCGGAAGCCACACCGTCTCCCCCACGGCGCCCAGCAGCTCCTCGGCGCGGGCGCGCCCCAGGGCGCCCACCGCGGGCGCGGCATGCAGGCCGGTGACGCCGGCGTGCACCAGCGCCGGCGTGTTGGGCATGGCCCTCACGATCGCCGCGTGCCCGCCGAGCCACCGCGAGAGGTCCGCGATGCGGATGCCCGCCGCGATGGTGACCACGAGGGTGGCCGGGTCGAGCGGCACGAAGGGCTTCACGGCCTCGCGCATCTGCTGCGGCTTCACCGCGAGGACGAGGGCGTCCGCCGGCGGCAGGCCCGGGCCGGAGCCTTCCCGGACGGCGACGCGAAACCGCGAGGCGAGGCTCTCGCGAGCGGCCGCGCCGGGCTCGATCACGGTGATGTCCGGCGCCGGGAATCCCCTCGCCACGAGCCCGCCGACGATGGCCGCCCCCATGTTGCCGCCGCCCACGAAGGTGACCTTCAAGACGGCCTCCAGGCACGCTCGCCGCGCGCGCCGAAGATGGCCGTGCCGATGCGCAGCATCGTGGCGCCCTCGGCGAGCGCGGCCCGCCAGTCCTGCGACATGCCCATGGAGAGCGTGTCGCCCTCGACCCCGGCGGCGCGCACGGCCTCCAGCTCGCGGCGAAGCACCGCGAACTCGCTTCTTGCCTTCGCCTCGTCGCCCGAGGGGCTCGCCATGCCCATGAGGCCGCGGAAGCGAAGGCCCGGCAGCGACGCGACGTGCCTCGCGAGCGCGGCCGCCTCGCCGGGCTTCACGCCGCCCTTGGTCGCCTCCTCGCTGATGTTGACCTCGACGCAGACGTTGAGGGGCGGCCTGTCGGGCGGGCGATGGCGCGACAGGACCTCCGCGAGCTTCGAGCGGTCGACGCCGTGCACCCAGTCGAAGTGCCGGGCGACCTCCCGCGCCTTGTTGCTCTGCAGCGTGCCGATGAAGTGCCAGGTGGCCTGCAGGTCGGAGAGCGCGGTGATCTTGGCCACCGCCTCCTGCACGTAGTTCTCCCCGAAGTCGCGCTGCCCGGCGGCGAAGGCGGCCCGCACCATGTCCGGCGGATGCGTCTTGGAAACCGCCACCAGCGTGACGGCGCGGCTATCCCCTTGTAACGCCTCGGAAATGCGCCGTTTGAGTTCTTGCAGGTTTTCCGCGATTGGAGACATAATCATTTCGCCTTCGAGGCGCATTCTACTCTGGCTGGAAGCCGTTCCTCCCCAGCGCCGCTCCCTTCCACTGCCGCGGGAACAAAGATGGACATCGCCGAACTGCTCGCATTCTCCGTCAAGAACAAGGCTTCCGACCTGCACCTGTCCGCGGGCCTGCCGCCGATGATCCGCGTGCACGGCGACGTGCGCCGCATCAACGTGCCGGCGCTCGAGCACAAGGACGTGCACGGGATGGTCTACGACATCATGAACGACTCCCAGCGCAAGGTTTACGAGGAGACGCTGGAGGTCGACTTCTCCTTCGAGATCCCGAACCTCGCGCGCTTCCGCGTGAACGCCTTCAACCAGCAGCGCGGCGCCGGCGCGGTCTTCCGGACCATTCCCTCGAAGGTGCTCACGCTCGAGGACCTGCACTGCCCCAAGATCTTCGCCGAGATCACGAAGTACCCGCGCGGCCTGGTGCTCGTCACGGGCCCCACGGGCTCGGGAAAGTCCACGACGCTCGCGGCGATGCTGAACGACGTGAACGAGAACGAGTACGGCCACATCCTCACGGTCGAGGACCCGATCGAGTTCGTCCACGAGGCCAAGAAGTGCCTCATCAACCAGCGCGAGGTGGGGCCGCACACCCTGTCCTTCTCGAACGCGCTGCGCAGCGCCCTGCGCGAGGACCCGGACATCATCCTCGTGGGCGAGATGCGCGACCTCGAGACCATCCGCCTCGCCATGACGGCCGCCGAGACGGGCCACCTCGTGTTCGGCACGCTCCACACCTCGTCCGCCGCCAAGACCGTGGACCGCATCATCGACGTGTTCCCGGCGGCGGAGAAGGAGATGATCCGCGCGATGCTCTCGGAATCGCTGCGCGCCGTGATCTCGCAGACGCTCTGCAAGACCAAGGACGGCGCCGGGCGGGTCGCGGCGCACGAGATCATGATCGGCACCCCGGCCATCCGCAACCTCATCCGCGAGGCGAAGGTGGCGCAGATGTACTCGGCCATCCAGACGGGCCAGTCCATCGGCATGCAGACGCTGGACCAGAACCTGCAGGAGCTCGTGAAGCGCAGCCTCATATCGATCCCGGAGGCCCGCACCAAGGCCGCCAACAAGGACGCATTCATCGGCTGACAAGGCCGGGAGGCATTCCATGGAACGCGAACAGTCGCTCAAGTTCATGCACGACCTGCTGCGCGCGCTCGTCGCGCGCAAGGGCTCGGACCTCTTCATCACCGCGGGCTTCCCGCCGGCAATGAAGGTCGACGGCAAGGTCACGCCGGTGTCGCAGCAGAGCCTCACGCCCATCCACACGCAGGAGCTCGCCCGCTCGATCATGACCGACAAGCAGGCGGCCGAGTTCGAGGCGACCAACGAGTGCAACTTCGCCATC
>JBBIJT010000050.1:0-23005 GCA_037445795.1 Betaproteobacteria bacterium
GCAGGTCACGGTGATGCTGGAGGAATACCGTAATTTCTTTGTGAACGGCCATGTGGAGAAGCCCGGTGGCTATCCGTACCTCCCCGGCCTCACGGTTCGGAAGGCCATCTCCCTCGCCGGTGGTTTCAAGGAGCGCGCTGCCCGCGACAAGCTCAACATCATCCGCGATGACGACCCCACCCAGACCCCCAGGAAGGTGGACCTGAACGCGCCCGTCGGCCCCGGTGACATCCTCACCGTCGAGGAAAGCTTCTTCTGATGAACGACCTGACGCTCCAGGACCGCCTCCAGCCCGCCCAGCAGCCGCCGGAGTCGGGCGCGCAAGTCGAGGAGACGCTCGACATCGTCGAGTACTGGCGCGCAATCGCCAAGCGGCGATGGAGCATTCTAGGGCTCACGCTGATCGTCGCGGTCCTGGCGGCGTTGGTGTCGTATAGCATCCGCCCCTCGTACCGCGGCACGGCCACGCTGCTGATCGAGCAGGGCAAGAACAAGGTTGTCTCCATCGAGGAGGTCTACAGCCAGGGCCTCATCCAGCGCGAGTACTTCCAGACACAGGTGGAGATACTCAAGAGCGACGAGCTGGCCCGCAAGACGATCCAGAAGCTCAAGCTCACCACCCATCCCGACTTCGATCCCCGCCAGGCCGAGCCGGGCATGCAGTCCAAGTTCCTTGCCTTGTTCGTGGATGAGCCTGCGGTTGGTCCGACGGAGGATGCCATCCTCAAGTCGGTGACGCGGAAGTTCAAGTCGGGGCTCCAGGTTCAGCTCGTTCGGAACAGCCAGCTGGTGCAGATCAGCTTCGTGGCGCACGACCCGGAGCTGGCGGCCAAGGTGCCGAATGCACTGGCCGAGACATTCGTCGAGAGCGATCTCGACGCCCGTGTCGCGATGACGCAGAAGGCCACGGAATGGCTGCGGGAGCGGATGGGCGAGTTGCGCGGCAAGGTGGATGCGGCTGAACGTGCTCTTCAGGACTACCGCGACCGCGAGCGCATCGTGGACGCCAAGGGACTGGCGCTTTCGGGGGCGTCACGGCAGCTCGAAGAGTTGACTAAGAGCCTGGTGGAATCGAGAGCCAAGCGCGCTGAAGCCGAGGCCGCCTACCAGCTCGTGCAGCAAGTGCAGACGGGCAAGCTCAAGGCGTCCTACGACACGATTCCCGCGGTTCTTCGCCACCCCCTGGTGCAGCGGATGAAGGAGCAGGAGGGTGAGGCCGAGCGGCGCCTAGGCGAGGCGGCGAAGCGCTACGGTCCGGAACACCCCAGCATGATCAAGGCCCGGGCGGAACTGGACGCCGCGCGCGAGAACACGCGCCGCCAGATCGAGATCGTGGTGGCGGGCATCTCGAAGGAATACGAGGTCGCCAGGGCCAACGAGGCGGCGGTGGAGCGGGCGCTGGGCCAGAGCAAGGCGGATATCCAGGGGCTCAACCGCAAGGAATTCCAGCTCGGCATCCTCGAGCGCGAGGTGCTGCAGAACCGCAACCTCTACGACATGTTCGTGAACCGGCTGAAGGAGACGAGCGCGGCCGGGGACCTTCAATCCACCATCGCGCGCGTCGTGGACCCGGCGACGGTTCCGTCGATTCCGTATGCGCCGAACAAGAGGCAGATCGTGGGCGTGTCCGCGGCGGTGGCGCTCGTGCTCGCGGCGATGCTTGCGCTGCTCCTCGATCGCCTCACCAATACGCTCAATTCCACCGCGGGCGTCGAACAGCGGCTAGGCGTGCCCGCATTGGGCGTGCTGCAGCTCATCAAGGGTCTTGGCGGCGCGAACCGGAAGAAGGGCTTCATCTCGGAGCTCGCCTTCTTCAACGATTCGCAGTCGGCGTTCTCGGAGGCTGTTCGCACCATACGCACCAGCGTCCTGATGACGGCGCTGGACGAGCCGCGAAAGGTGGTGGTGGTGACCTCCTCGGTGCCGGAGGAGGGGAAGACCACCGTCTCCTACAACCTGGCCTGCGCGTTGGGGCAGGTGAAGAAGGTGCTCCTCATCGACGCGGACATGCGCCGGCCCAAGATCGCGAAGCTGATCGGGCGCGACACCAAGGCGCCGGGGCTGGCGGACCTGGTGGCGGGGCAGGCGCAGCTCAGCCAGTGCCTGGTGCTCCAGGAGAAGGCCGGCATCCACATCCTCACGGCGGGCACGGTGCCGCCCAACGCGCTGGAGCTGCTTTCCTCCAAGCGCTTCGACGAGGTGGTGACGAAGCTCAAGGAGGCGTTCGACGTCGTGATCTTCGACTCGGCGCCGCTGCAGCTCGTGTCGGACTCGCTGATTCTATCCAACTACGCGTCGGCGGTGATCTACGTGGTGAAGGCCGATTCCACGCCCTACCAGGTGGCGCAGAACGGGCTCAAGCGCCTGCGCCGGCTGGGCGCGCCGATCCTGGGCGTGGTGCTCAACCAGCTCGACCTCGAGAAGGCCGAGAAGTATTACGGCGAGTACAGCGGCTACAAGAGCTACAAGGGCTACAAGAAGTACGGCTACAAGGGCTACGGCAAGACGTACGGGCAGCACGCGGACTAGGTGTCCATGGACAAGCCCTCGCGGGTGTTGCTGGTGGTGCCGGCGATCGCCACGCTGGCGATGCTCGCGGTGTGGGCCACTCGATGGGGAGCGGCGGACTACCTTGCGTCGGAGGCGACCACGGAGATGAACACGTGGGTCGCCACGCGCTCCACGCCGGGCATCGACACCTGGATGTGGGTGCGGGAGGACCTCAGGCGGGCGGAACGGTGGGCGCCTTTCGATCCGCAGCCGGCGGAGCTGCTGGGGGCCCTGCACCTGCAGCGGTCGGGGAGGGCGGAATTCCCGGAGGTGGCACTGGAGCACCTCACGCGGGCCCTGGAGCTGCGGCCCTCGTCGACGTTCACGTGGGGCAACGTGGCGGAGGCGCGGTACCGGCTGGGGATGACGGGCAGGGATTTCGAGCGGATACTTGTGATGGCGCAACGCCTCGGTCCTCAGGAGCCGGAAACTCAACGTTTGTTGGCCGAACTCGGGCTGGCGATGTGGGACGAGGTGGGCGACGAAGCGAAGAATGCGGTCCGGGCGGCCCTGGCTGCCGGGATGAAGCGTAACCCGTTGGAAATATTGCAGATTTCCGAGCGGCGAGGTAAATTGTTAATTGCGTGCTCGCAGGTGCCGGGGGATAGGCGCCTGCGGGAAACGAAGTGGGTAGGTGTTTGTAACCAGATTACTTTTCCGGGGCCTGAAAAGTAATCTGATTACGGTGGCGCACATGCATAGGGAGGCAACATGAACCGATTGATGGCGTGGGTGGTTGGCTTGGTGGCGGCGCTGGCGACGAGCCTGGCGTTCGCGAATGCCACGGCGGTCACGGTGAGCGGCAACGTTTCTGCCCAGACAGGCGTGTCGGCCTCGCGCATCGTGCGCCAGGGCGATATCCTGCGCGCCGGCGACATGGTCATCACGGGCGCCAACTCCAACGCGGTGCTCAAGTTCGAGGACGGGCAGATCGCGGTCGTGGGCCCGAACTCCAAGATGGCCATCCAGGCGTTCGAGTACAACCCGCAGTCCAAGTCCGGCAACATCGTCCTCGCGCTGCTCCAGGGCGGCATGCGGGCGATCACGGGCTTCATCGGGCAGACGAACCCGCAAAGGGTCACCTACAAGGCCGGCAACTACACCATCGGCATCCGCGGCACGGACGTGACGATCGTGGTGGATGGCATCGAGGCGGTCGTGACGGTGGAGACGGGCGTCATCACCTTCACGGTCGGCACCCGGACCATCACGGTGAACGCAGGTCAGGGCGCGGTGGTCGGTTCCAATGGCCAGGTCAACACGGGTTCCGTGTCGGCGATCGTGCAGGCCATCACGGGCAACCCGACGCTGCTCAACACGCTGCAGCAGACGGGCACGGTGACGCTGCCGGCCGGCACGGTAGGCGTGTCGGGCGCGGCTCCGGGGCAGACGGTTACGGTGACCTCCACGCCGACGCAGACGGGTGGCCAGACCGGCGGCGGTGGCGGCGGTGGCGGCAGCCCGGGTGGCGGCACTTCCACCCGTTGATCGTTCACTCTTCGGCATGCAAGAAGCCCGCTTCGGCGGGCTTCTTTTTTAGCTGACCTGATTACGGAACATGCCCCACCGCCGACGCGAACTCAGCGCTGAGAAGCTCCTGTTCTGGGCGCTGCTCGGGCTGCTGGTGTGGCTGCCCGTGCCGCTGGGCAGCAACCGGGGGTGGGCGTGGGCGCTGATGGAGGTGGTGGCGTTCGGGCTGCTCGCGTGGTGGCTGGTGCTTTGGGCGCTGGAAAAGGTCACCGTCGAGGACTCCCTGCGCAAGAGCTGGCCCGTGTTCGTGGTGCTGGGGCTCTGGATGCTGCACCAGGCGGTGTCCGTCGCGCCCATGCCGCCCGCGTGGGTGGAGGCGCTCTCGCCCGAGGCGGCGCGCACCTGGGCGGTCACGGAGGCCATCGGGATCAAGCGGGACTGGATCACGCTTTCGATCGAGCCGCATGCCTCGCGCGTTTCGCTGCTGCGGTCGGTGGCGTACGTGGCGATCTTCTTCCTGTTCCTGGCGGTGGTGAACAACCGTTCGCGCGTGCTGACGGCGGCGAGGGTGCTGGTGTACGCGGCGGTGCTGCACGCGGTGTACGCGGTGCTCATGCACCTTTCCAACGTGAACGACATGCACTTCGGCACGCTCATCAGCCACGGCAGCTCGGCGAGTGGGTTCTACGCCAACCGGAACCACCTGGCGGGGCTGCTCGAGATGACGCTCGCGATCGGGATCGGGCTGCTGATCGCGGGGCTGACGGACAAGCGCGCGGAGACCTGGAAGCACTTCTTCCGGCACCTCATCGAGTGGATCCTCTCGCCCAAGATGCTGCTGCGGCTTTCGCTGTGCATCCTGGTGATCGCGCTCACGACGACGCATTCGCGGATGGGGAACACGGCGTTCTTCTCGTCGCTCCTCATCGCGGGGGTGATCGGGATCGCGCTCTCGCGCTACGCCACGCGCAACACGGTGCTCCTGCTCACGAGCCTCGTCGTGCTGGACCTGCTCATCGTGGGCAGCTGGTTCGGGGTGGAGAAGCTGGCCCAGCGGCTCGAGGCGACGACGGTCCAGGAGGTGTCGGAGCGGGAGGACCCGGCGGCCTACACGCTGCCCCTCATCAAGGACTTCCCCCTGTTCGGGACGGGGGCCGGGAGCTTTTACGTGGCCTTCCCGAAGTACCGGCCGGACAAGGTCGGCAGCTTCTTCGACTACACCCACAACGACTACGCGCAGATCGCCGCGGAGACCGGGGTGGTGGGGCTGGGGCTTCTGGGGCTCGTGGTCGCGATGAGCCTGGCCGTGGCGCTGCGCGCGCAATGGGTGCGGCGGGACCCGCTGATGAGGGGCATATCGTTCGCGTGCGTGATGGGGGTGACGTCGCTGCTCATCCACTCCTGGGTCGACTTCAACCTGCAGATCCCGGCGAACGCCGTCTACTTCATGGTGCTGCTGGCTTTCGGGTGGATCTCGCTATTCCTGGACCGCCGGAGCGGGCATGGGGCCGGCTGAAATCCTTGGCCGGACGGGTCGCCCGGTGTTACCCTTCGGCCACCACAAAAACCAAGTCTCTAGGGAGTCGTAGATGGGCAAATTCGTTGGCAAACTCATCCAGTGCGCGCTCGCCATCGCTTTCCTGGTCGTTCCCGGGGTCGCTGGCGCCCAGAACCTGATACTGAACCCCTCATTCGAGACGCTCGGGCAGGCGAGCTGGCTGTCGGTGATCAACGGCCCGGCCGCGTGGTCCGATTCGGGTGCCGCGCCTCCGACGACGAGCGGGGTGAACGGGCTCACGAGCAACCAGGGCGGTCCCTCCTCCCAGATCCTCTACCAGGACATCGTGCTGCCGGCCACCGGCAACTACACGTTCTCGGGTGCGATCGGCTGCGATCCGCAGGGCGGCGCGAACACGGACTTCTGCCGGGTGGACATCACGAACACGAACGCCGCGACCCTCACGCCGCCGACGCCCTTGACGAGCACGCTGGCGACCACCAATGGCAACGTCATTGCCACCCTCTACACCCGCGATGGCACTGCCGGCTCCGGAGCGCAGGGCCCGCAGGCGGTGACCTTCGCCGGCACGGCCGGGCAGACCGTACGGATCAGGATCATGGTGCAGGCCTCGAACTTCTTCGCGTTCGTCTTCGCGGACGCCCTGTCCCTCGCAGCCGCGCAGCAGATCCCGACGCTGTCGGAGTGGGGGCTGATCCTGCTCTGCCTGCTGCTCGTGGCGGTCGCGGGGTTCACCCTCCGTCGCGAATCGAGGACGATCGCCGGCTAGGCATCAAGGTCCCGCCGCCGGCAACGTGACGGCGTCGATCCACGCCGCGTCCTGGCCGAAGGAGCCGGAGCCGTCCTTCTCGTAGGACCACCGGAAGGTGTGCGCTCCGGCCGGGACGGCGACGCTGAAGAGGGTCCAGGTGGTGACGGTGGTGCCGCTCCACTCGCCCACCTTCACGCCGTCCACGTAGAAGCGCAGGAAGTCGAAGCCCGGCTCGCTCGAGACCTTCACCCGGAAGCTCACGCTGCCGGCGAGCCAGTTGCCCGCCACCTCCACCTGCGCCACCTCGTTGTCGAAGGCGGTGTCGCTTCGCAGCTGCAGCATCCCCTCGTACGCCCCGGCGTCGTTGTTCACGTGCCAGCCCGCGTTGGCGGTGCCGGGCATCGTCCACCCGGCCGGCATGTTGCCCTGCGGCGGGAAGATCTCGTCGTCGTCCTCGATGAGCACCGTGGTGCTCGACGGCGCGCCCAGCCCCAGCCCCGGCGTGGGCGCGGAGAGCGTCACCTTGAAGTGCTCCGGCCCCTCCGCCACCGCGTCGTTCGTGATCGGGACGGTGATCGTGCGCGGGGTGCTGTCGCCCGATCCCCAGGTGAGGGTGCCCGAGCGCGTGGTGAAGTCGCTCGTGGCGAGCGCGGTGGCCGCCGCGGTGGCGTAGCTCACGCTGCCCGCGAAGGTGTAGCCGCTGCCCACCCGGGTCACGGTGAGGTCCACCGAGCCCGCGCCTTCCGACACGGTCGTCTTGTCGGTGCTGAACTGGATCGTCGACTCGGGCGGGATCTCGTCGTCGACGATCGTCACCGTGGCGGAGGAGGGCGTGCCCAGCACGATCCCGGCCGACGGGGTCTGGAGCGTCACCGTGAAGGTTTCGGTGCCCTCCGAGAGCGCGTCGTTGAGGATCGCGATCGTGAAGCTCTTGGCCGCCGCGTTCCCCGCCGCCCACGAGAGCGTCCCGCTCTTCTGGAGCGCCGAGCCCAGCGTGCCGAAGTCCTGCCCCGCCGTGGCGGTGCCGTTGGAGGTGATCCAGCCCACCGAGGCCGCCGCCGTGGCCGGCCCGATGCGGTTCACCGTGATCGTGACGGTGCCGCCCGTCTCGTTCACGTTGTAGTTGGCCGCGCTCAGCACCACCCCGGCGTCGTTGTCGTTGATGGTCACGGTCGCGGTCGCGATGGTGCCGATGCTCGCCCCCGTGCCGGAGGGGTTGGTGAGGTTCACCGTGAAGGTCTTGGCGCCCTCCACGACGAGGTCGTTCAGGATCGGGATCACGATCGACTTGGTGGCCGCGTCCCCCGCGCCCCAGTTGAGCGTGCCGGAGAGCGGCGTGGCGTTGCCGAGCGTGCCGAAGTCGCTGCCGGCGGCCGCCGTGCCGTCGGCCGTGGCCCAGTCCACGCTTGCCGTTGCCGCCGGCCCGCCCAGGCGCGTGACGGAGAGGGTCACGCTCGCCGTGCCCTCGGCGACCGTCGCCGTGGCGGCGCTGAACTGCAGCGTGTTGTCGTCGTCGGCGATGGTGACCGTCGTCGTGACGGGCGTGCCCAGCGTGGCCCCCACCGCGCCCGAGAGCGTCACGTTGAAGGTGCGCGCCGTGTTGACCGCGCCGTTGTCGATGACCGGGATGACGATCGGCTTGGGCGCCGTGTCGCCGTCGGCCCAGTTGAGCGTGCCGCTCGCCGCCGTGTAGTGGGCGGGCGTGGTGGCCGTGCCGTTGGCGGTGGCGTAGTTCACCGAGACCGCCCCCGTGCTCGAGCCGGAGCGGTTCACGTTGACCGTGACGCTGCCGGCCGATTCCGCCACCGACTGCGTGGCGCTCGCCATCGTGATGCCGCGGTCGTCGCTGTCGATGGTGACGGTGGCCGAGCCGGCCCCGATCACGGCGCCGCCCGTGGGCGCCGAGAGCGTCACCGTGAAGGTCTCGGGGCCCTCGATGAGCGTGTCGTTGATGACCGGGATCCACGACCCCGTGGCCGTGGTCGGCCCGACCGCGATGGTCTTGGGCGCGCCGTCGCCGGCGGCCCAGGAGAGGGTGCCCGTCTTCTGCACGGTGGAGCCGCTGGTGCCGAAATCCGACCCGGCCGTGGCGGTGCCGTTGGCGGTGGTCCACGTAACCGTGGCGGCCGTGGCGGCGGAGCCCGTGCGCGTCACCGTGAGCGTGCCGTTGGGCCCGGCCTCGCTCACCGTGAGCGTCGTCGGCGAGAAGGCGACGGTGCTGTCGTTGTCCACGATGGTGACCGTGGCCACGCTCGTGGGCCCGAGCACGGCGCCGCCCGTGGGCGCCGAGAGCGTGATCGTGAAGGTCTCGTCGCCCTCCACCGTCGAGTCGTTGAGGATCGGGACGAACGAGCCCGTTGCCGTCGTCGGCCCGACCGTGATGGTCTTGGCGGCCGTGTCGCCGGCGAGCCACGAGAGGGTGCCGGTGCGCTGCGTGGCGCTGCCGCTGGTGCCGAAGTCCTGCCCGGCGATGGCCGTGCCGTTGCCCGTGGTCCAGGTCACCGAGACGGCGGCTGCGGCCGCCCCGGCGCGCGTCACCGTGATGGTGGCGTTGGGCCCGGCCTCGTTGACGCTGTAGGTCGCCGAGGAGAAGTTGAGCGAGGCCTCGTCGTCCGTGATCGTCACCGTGACGGTGGGAGTGGCGCCGATGCTGGTCCCCGTGCCCGACGCGCCGGAGAGGCTCACCGTGAAGCTCTCGGTGGACTCGACGATGGCGTCGTTGAGGATCGGGATGACGATCGTCTTGCTCGCCGCATCCCCTGGCGCCCAGTTGAGCGTGCCCGTGACGGGGGCGGCGTTGCCCAGCGTGCCGAAGTCGCTGCCGGCGAGCGCCGTGCCGTCGGCCGTGGACCAGTTGACGCTGGCCGCGCCGGCCGTGCCGCCCAGGCGCGTCACCGTGAGGGAGAGGGTGCCGGCATTCTCGTTCACCGTCGCGGTGGCGGCGCTGAACTGGAGCGTGTTGTCGTCGTCGTTGATGGTGACCGTGGTCGAGGCGGGCGCCCCGATCGTCACGCCCACCGCGCCGGAGAGCGCCACGGTGAAGACGCGCGCCGTGTTCACGGCGGAGTTGTCGATGATGGGCACGTTGATGAACTTGGGCGCGGCGTCGCCATCGGCCCAGTTCAGCGTCCCGGAGGTGGCCGTGTAGTGCGAGCCCGCGAGCGCCGAGCTGTTGGCGGTGGCGTAGTTCACGCTGATGGCGCCCGAGCTGGAGCCGCTGCGGTTCACCTGCACCGAGGCCACGCCCGAGGACTCCGTCACGGCGAGGGCGCTGGAGGCCATGGTCACGCCCACGTCGTTGCTGTCGATCGTCACCGTGGCCGTCGCGGTCCCCAGGACCATGCTGCCGGTGGGCGCGGACAGGGTGACCGTGAAGGTCTCCGGGCCCTCGATGAGGGCGTCGTTGAGGATGGGGATCCAGGCGCCGCCGGTCGTCGTCGGGCCGACGGAGATGGTCTTGGGCGAGCCGTCGCCCGCCCCCCACGAGAGCGTGCCGGTCTTCTGCACCGCGGAGCCGCTGGTGCCGAAGTCGCTGCCGATGACCGCCGTGCCGCTGGCGGTGGTCCAGGTGACGCTCGCCGCGGCGGTCGTGGAGCCCGTGCGGGTCACGGTGAGCACGCCGTTGGGGCCGGCCTCGCTTACGGTGAGAGCCGCCGGCGAAAATTCGACCGTGCTCTCGTTGTCCACGACGGTGACCGAGGTGGTTCCCGTTGCGCCGATGAGCGCGCCGCCCGTGGGGCTCGACAGGGTGATGGTGAAGTCCTCGGCGCCTTCCACGACCGCGTCGTTGATGATGGGCACGGTGCCCGTCGGGCCCACGGTGATCGTCTTGGCGGCGGCGTCGCCGGCGGCCCAGGAGAGGGTGCCCGTGCGCTGCGTGGCGCTGCCCGAGGTGCCGTAGTCCTGCCCCGCGACGGCGGTGCCGCTCGCGGTAGTCCACGTCACCGAGACCGCGTTGGTGGTCGCGCCGGTGCGGTTCACGGTGACGGCGATGTTGGGGCCGGCCTCGTTCACCATGTAGGTCGCGGAGGCGAAGGCGAGGGCCGCCTCGTCGTCGAGCAGCGTCACGGCCGCCGTCGCCGGCGTGCCGAGGCTCGTTCCGCTTCCCGTCGGATTGCCGAGCGCGATGGAGAAGCTCTTCGTGGGCTCGAGGATCGCGTCGTTGAGGATGGGGATGCTGATGTTCTTGCTGGTGCCGTCGCCCGCGGACCAGTTGATCGTGCCGGTGACGGGAGATGGGACGCCGTTGGTCCCGAAGTCGGTGCCCGCGAGGGCCGTGCCGTCGACCGTGGACCAGTCCACGGAGGCCGCGAGCGCGGTGCCGCCCGTGCGCGTGACCGCGACGATGACGCTGGGCGCGCCTTCGGTGACGTTGGCCGTGGCGGAGGCGAACTGCACGTTGTTGTCGTTGTCGGCGATCGTCACCGTGGCCGGCGTGCCCGAATTGGCGCCCACCGCCCCGGAGAGGCTGACGGTGAAGGTGCGGGCCGCGTTCACCACGGAGTCGTCCGCGATCGGGATGACGATGTCGCGCGAGGTTCCGTCGCTGTCGGCCCAGGTGAGGGTTCCCGACGCGGCGGTGTAGTGCGTGCCCGCGATGGCCGTGCCGTTGACGGTGGCGTAGTTGACCGCGACGGCGCCCGCCAGCTCGACGGACCGGTTCACCGTGACCGTCACCGACGGCGTCCCCTCGGTGACCGGATAGGAGGCGCTGGAGAAAGCGAGGAACGGGATCGGGTTGGTGGGGAGCGCCAGGGCGTCGATCCAGACGCGGTCGGCGCACGAGGCTCCGCCCGCCGGAGGAGGCGTCCAGCCGGCGTTGCAGGGGGCGTTCAGCTTGTTCATGAAGCGCCACTGCAGGGTGTGCGAGCCCGCGGTGATGGGGACCGACACCAGCTTCCATCCGGACTCGCCGCCCGGGTCGGAGGCCACCACGACGCCGTCGATCGAGAACTCGAAGGCGCTGTAGTTCTGGTACGACGAGATCCGGTAGGCGAAGACCACGCGGCCCGTGACGAAGTCGCCGACGTAGCTCATGTCGGAGTAGATGGGCACGTCGAACGTGGGCGAGACGACCTTGGCGGAGCCGAGGCTGTTGGTGCCCTCGTAGAACTGGTCCGTGACGACCGTCCAGGCGCCGGACGAGCCGCCGGGGGTGACGAAGCCGGCCGGGAACACGCCGCCCGTCGGGAAGGGGGACATGATGAGACCGGTGGCCGTGGACGGCGACCCGAGGACCGCGCCCGTCGCGCCGCCCGTCGGGCTGGGGCCGGAGAGCGTGACCGTGAACGTCTCGCTGTTCTCCACCAGGCCGTCGTTGGCGATGGGCACGTTGATCGTCTTGTTGGCGGTGTCGCCGTCGGCCCAGTTGAGCGTTCCGCTCGTGGAGGTGAAGTCGCTGCCGGCGAGCGCGCTGCCGCTGGAGGTGGCGTAGTTCACGCTGACGGCACCGGTGCTGGAGCCGGTGCGCGAGACGGTGAAGGAGAGGGTGCCCGCGGACTCGGCCGCCGCCACCGTGTCCTGGGTGAGCTGCAGCGAGCTGCCCACCATCGTCGCCTTGATGGCGGAGAGCGCCGCGCGGTTGTTGTTCATGGAGAGCGCGGTGTTGGCCGAGTTGCCGGCCGCCTCGCTCACGCCGCACGGGCGCGCCGTGGCGTCGCCCGACGTCGTGCAGGTGATGTTGGGGTTCGAGAACTTGTACTGGCGCTCCGTCGTGCCGTGGAAGTACGCCATGATGTCCGAGAAGTTGCTGGGGCTGCTCGTGCTGCACTCGGGCTGGGTCGAGCAACCGCCGGAGCCGGTGGGGATGGTCGGGTTGCAGGAGAGGGCGCCGCTAAGGCAGAACGCGTAGCCGTACGAGTACGGGAAGGCGCCCTGGGGCGGGGTCGGCGTTCCGCCCGCCTGCCACGAGGACGTGGAGCGGTCGTGCATGTTGCCCATGTTGTGGCCGAGCTCGTGGATGAACACCGACTCGCAGCCCGCCGTGCAGCCGGTGATCACCGAGTACATGTAGGCCGGGTTGGGCGAGGTCGAGCCGACCCAGGCCACGCCGGAGCCGCTGAAGGTGCCGCCGTTCCTGAGGAGCGCCACCAGGTCCGCGCCGACGGAGGTGCGGATCGTCTCGATGGTCCCGAAGGTGACGCCGTCGTAGGTTCCCGAGGCCGGGGTGATGGCGTTGAGCGCCGTGGAGTTGTCGGTGGCGTCGCTGTAGGTGACCTGGGTCGAGTTGACGAGGCGCAGCGTGATGGCGATCTCGCTGTCGGCGTAGGCGGTGTTGGAGCGCGTCACCAGGAAGTTGAGGCGCGTCTGCAGGTTGGAGCCCAGGCTCGCGGCGAGCCCGTTCGTGTAGACGATCATCAGGTCCACGACGTATTGCGGCGCCGGCGTGGACTTGCCCACGAAGGGCGTGTTGACGCCTTCGATGGCGGTGATGGTTTCCGGGGCGGCCGTGGGTTCCGCGAACCCCTTGGGCCGCGGGGGCGGGAAGAGGTAGTCGACGCCGAGGTCCATGATGGGCAGGCGCAGCTGCTCCTCGGTCATGTCCACCAGCCAGTCGTGGGAGCCGGCCGGGACGAGGCGGTACTCGCGCTCCGGCGTGGAGATCGTGGCGTAGGAGCCGCCCGGGCCGGTGGTGATGACGATGCGGTGCTGCTTGCCCAGCGACTTGTGGCGCCCCACCCACGAGACGATGCCGTTGCCGTGGTCCTGGACGAGGTCGAAGACGTAGTCGTGCGCGATGCCGGTGGGCAGGGTGAGCTGGACTTCGTCGCCGGCGCGCATCCCCTTCAGCTCGCTCGTGTTGAGGGCCACCGGGATTCCGGGCGCCTCGATCTTGGCGAGGGCGGCCTTGGGGGCGGGTGCGGAAGGCAGGGGCCGCAGCAGCTGGGGCACCGCCGCCGCGGCTGGCAGGATGGCCAGGGCCAGGGCGAGGGCAAGAAGGCGCGCCATGCGGGCAGGGAGGCTTCCGGACTGGGGTTCAGTGCGGTTTGTCATTGTTTTCCCTCGGTGGCCGGCGGGTCGAATGCTTCCGCTCCGGAAGCTGCGGGACGGCCGGATCCGTCCATTCTGTTCTGCGCCTTGCGGCGATGCAATGCGGAAAATTCCGCATGTCCCGCGGGGCGAATCGGGGCCGTTTCGCCCCTTTTGCCCGCCTCCGGGGGGCTCCAGCGGCTAGAATCACGCCATGCGAGTCCTCGTCACCGGCGCAGCCGGGTTCATCGGCTTCCACCTTTCCCGGCGACTCCTGGCCCGCGGCGACCAGGTCACCGGCATCGACAACCTCAACGACTACTACGACGTCTCGCTGAAGGAGGCGCGGCTCGCGCTGCTCGAGCGGGAGAAGGGCTTCTCCTTCCGCCGCCACGACATCGCGGACCGGGCGGGGATGGCCGACATCTTCGCGGGCGAGCAATTCGACTGCGTGGTGAACCTGGCCGCGCAGGCCGGGGTGCGCTACTCGCTCGCCAATCCGCACGCCTACATCGACGCCAACGTCACCGGGTTCCTCAACATCCTCGAGGGAGTTCGCCACCACGGTGGGCACCTGGTGTACGCGTCGTCCAGCTCGGTCTACGGGGGGAACACGCGGCTGCCGTTCCGCGAGACCGATTCCGTGGACCACCCGGTGTCGCTCTATGCGGCCACTAAGCGGGCCAACGAGCTGATGGCCCACTCGTACTCGCACCTTTTTGGCGTGCGCGCCACCGGGCTCCGGTTCTTCACCGTGTACGGACCCTGGGGGCGGCCGGACATGGCGCTTTTCCTCTTCACCAAGGGGATCCTGGCGGGCGAGCCGATCCCGGTGTTCAACGAAGGGAAGATGGTTCGCGACTTCACCTACATCGACGACATCGTGGAGGGGGTGGTGCGCGTGATCGACCACCCGGCCGAGCCCGACCCCGTGTGGAATAGCGATTCGCCGTCGCCCGCCACCAGCCGCGCGCCGTGGCGGATCTTCAACATCGGCAACAACCGGCGGGTCGAGCTGATGCGCTACATCCGCGCCATCGAGACGGTGCTGGGGCGGGAGGCGAAGCTGGACCTGCTGCCGATGCAGGCGGGGGACGTGCAGGCGACGGAGGCCGATACGTCGCTGCTCTCGGCGGCCGTGGACTTCAAGCCCGACACGCCGGTGGAGGAGGGGGTCCGGCGGTTCGTGGACTGGTACTGCGACTATTACCGGGTGGCCAGGTAGGCATTCTCCCTTCTCCCTCGGGAGAAGGGTCGGGGATGAGGGGTTTTCCGGAGGGGTTATGAAGGTGAAGAAAGGGCAGGTCTCGCTGGCGTTCCGGCTCTGGCTGCTGGCGACCGTGTTCGTCTTCCCATTCCTGGACAAGCTGGAGTTCGCCGGCTGGTGCGTTTTTGGCGGCGCCCTGGCCCTCTGGTGGCGCTCCCTCCCCGACCACCCGCCGGAGCCGCCCGCCCGGCTCCCCTACCAGCACCTCTACGACCGCCCGCCGGAGAAGTAGGCGGTACCAGGTACACGTACCTGGTACCGGCTATACGGTCAGTTGACCCGGTCAACTGACCGGGTCAACTTGCTCGACTTTGTTTTTGTTGGGGTTTTCGCCTATAATGGCGGGCTCCCTGTAGTTCCGGGGAGGACAATTCGACCCTTGCCCCACCGCATGCGCATGCCGGGGGGCTTTACCCATAAGGAGACTTCATGCGCCATTACGAGATCGTTTTCATCGTGCATCCCGATCAGAGCGAGCAGGTGCCCGCCATGATCGAGCGTTACCGGGCGACCATCGCCACGGGTAACGGCAAGGTGCACCGCATCGAGGACTGGGGCCGGCGCCAGCTGGCGTATCCCATCCAGAAGATATTCAAGGCGCACTACGTGCTAATGAATGTTGAGGTCAACAACGAGACCCTCGCGGAGCTCGAGCACGCCTTCAAGTTCAACGACGCCGTCCTTCGCCACCTGACCGTCCAGATGCGCGAAGCCGTCACGGGCCCCTCTCCCATGATGAAGGAGGAGAAGAGCCGCAACGTGACCGAAGGCGCCGAGAAGAAGGAAGAGCGCAAGGAAGAGGCCCCGAAGGCCGCGGTGCAGGCCCAGGCCTGATCGGCGGCGGAGTGAAGCGAAACCAGTTCCTCCTCGACGCCGAGATCCTGGACGTCGGCCCGCTCAGGCGGACGCCGGCCGGGCTCGAAAGCGTTGCCCTGCGGCTCAAGCACCTCTCCGAACAGGAAGAGGCCGGGGCGCAGAGAACGGCGGAACTCACCATCGACGCCTCCGCCTTCGGAGAGCTGGCCCCGCAGCTGGGCTCGCTCGCCAAGGGCCAGAAGGTGGCGGTGAAGGGTTTCCTCACCAAGCGCAGCCATTCCAGCGACATCCCGGTGCTCATCATCAACGAATTCAAATCGATCTAGACGAGGTTATCCCATGCCCAGACCCGGACCCCGCGGCCGCGGAAAAAACAAGAAGGACGGCAAGCGCCCGCAGCGTGGTGGTGGACTGTTCCGCCGCCGCAAGTTCTGCCGCTTCACCGCCGAGAAGATCAAGGAAGTCGACTACAAGGACATCGCGATCCTGAAGGACTTCATCAACGAGAACGGCAAGATCATCCCGGCGCGCATCACCGGGACGAAGGCCCGTTACCAGCGCCAGCTCGGCGTGGCGATCAAGCGCGCGCGTTTCCTGGCGCTGATCCACTACACCGACAAGCACTGAGGAGACCGCCATGCAAGTGATCCTGATGGAGAAGGTGGTCAACCTCGGCGGCCTGGGCGACGTGGTGAAGGTGAAGGACGGGTACGCCCGCAACTTCCTGATTCCCCACGGCAAGGCCAAGCGCGCCACGGAAGCCAACCTCAAGGAGTTCGAGGGCCGCCGCGCGGAGCTCGAGAAGAAGGCCGCCGACCTGCTCGCCGCTGCCCAGGAGCGCGCCGCGAAGCTCGAGGGCCTCATGGTGCAGATCGCCCGCAAGGCGGGGGTGGACGGGCGGCTGTTCGGCTCGGTCACCAACGCGGACATCGCCGAGGCACTGGCTGCCCAGGGCATCCCCCTGGTCAAGGCCGAGATCCGCATGCCCCAGGGCCCGATCAAGCACACCGGCGATTTTCCGCTGGTGGCCCAGCTGCACTCGGACGTGCTCGCCAACTTCACCGTCTCGGTGCTGGGCGAGCAGTAAGCCTTCCGGCTCGCTTCACGACGGGCCGCCTTCGGGCGGCCCTTCTCTTTTTTGACCCGGTCAACAGACCCGGTCTGTTGACCGGGTCTGCCAATCTGTCCACATTTTGTCCACAGACTTATCCGTTGGAACGGACGGGTCTAAGGTGCACAATCGTCCATGGCTTCGGTTCCCTCTTCGGATCGCTTCCCCGCCTCCAGCCGCGCCGGCGGAGACGCCCAGATCGAGTCGCTGAAACTGCCCCCCCACTCGGTGGAGGCGGAGCAAAGCGTGCTGGGCGGGCTGCTGCTGTCGAACCAGTCGTGGGACCGCATCGGCGACACGCTCACCGAGGGCGATTTCTACCGGGCCGACCACCGCGTCCTCTGGCGCACGATCGTCCGCCTCATCGAGGACAACAAGCCCGCCGACATCCTCACGGTCGCCGAGAGCCTCAAGCTCAATGGCGAGCTGGACAGCGTGGGCGGCCTCGCCTACCTCCAGAGCCTCGCCAACAACACCCCGTCCGCCGCCAACATCCGCCGCTACGCGGAAATCGTCCGCGAGCGCGCCATCATGCGCAAGCTGGCCGAGGTGGGCACCGCCATCGCCGAGAGCGCCTACACGCCGCAGGGCAAGGAGGCCAAGCAGCTCCTCGACGAGGCGGAGACCAAGATCCTCGAGATCGGCGAGTCCGGCGGGCGCAGCCAGCAGGGCCTTCGCAAGATGTCGGCGCTCCTGGGCGAGGTGATGGAGCGCATCGACGAGCTCTACAAGAACCCCGCCTCCGTCACCGGCCTCGCCACGGGCTTCGTGGACCTGGACGAGATGACCTCCGGGCTGCATCCGGGGGAACTCATCATCGTGGCCGGTCGCCCGAGCATGGGGAAAACGGCGCTGGCCCTCAACATGGCCGAGCACGTGGGCCTGGAGCTGCGGCTGCCCGTCCTCGTCTTCTCGATGGAAATGGGCGGCGCGCAGCTGGGCCTTCGCATGCTGGGCTCCGTGGGCCGCGTGGACGCGCAGCGCCTCCGCACCGGCCGCCTCGACACCGGCGACTGGGAACGCCTCGGCGCCGCGCTCGGGAAGCTGAACGAGGCGCCCATCCTCATCGACGAGACGCCGGCGCTCAACCCCCTGGAGCTGCGCTCGCGCGCCCGCCGCATGTGGCGCGAGTACGGCGGCGCCCTGGGCCTCGTCGTGGTGGACTACCTGCAGCTCATGAGCGCCGCCGACTCCGGCGTGGAGAACCGCGCCACGGAGATCAGCGAGATCTCGCGCTCGCTCAAGGCCATGGCCAAGGAGCTCCAGGTGCCCGTCATCGCGCTCTCGCAGCTCAACCGCGGGCTGGAGCAGCGCCCCAACAAGCGCCCCGTGATGTCGGACCTGCGCGAATCGGGCGCCATCGAGCAGGACGCCGACCTCATCATCTTCATCTACCGGGACGAGGTCTACAACGACGACTCGCCCGACAAGGGCATCGCCGAGATCATCGTCGGCAAGCAGCGCAACGGCCCCATCGGCACCGTGAAGCTCACCTTCCTCGGCCGCCACACGCGCTTCGAGAACTACGCCGGGCCCACCGGCTACTAGCCCCGCGCCGCCCGGGAAGCCGACGGCCCCATGTCCCGCCCCATCCGCGCCGACATCTCGCTTTCCGCCTTCGCGCGCAACTATGACGTCGCGCGACGCCATGCGCCCAACTCGCGCGTGCTCGCGGTGGTCAAGGCGAACGGCTACGGGCATGGGATCGCGCGCGTGGCGAAGGCGTTGCCGGGCGCGGACGGGTTCGCCACCCTGGAGCTGGACGGCGCGGTGCGGCTCCGCGAATCCGGCTTCGCGCGCGAGATCCTGCTCCTCGAGGGCTTCTTCGAGCCCGCGGAGCTCGCCGTCCTCGCGGCCTCGCGAATCGCCACGGCGGTCCATGGCGAGGAGCAGCTGCGCATGCTGGAGCTGTCGCCGCCTTCCGCGCCCGTCGACTGCTACCTCAAGATCAACACGGGCATGAACCGCCTGGGCTTCGCGCCGGAGATGGCGAAGCCGGCCCTCGAGCGGCTGCGGGCCACGGGCGCGGCCAGGTCGATCACCCTCATGACCCACTTCGCCACCGCGGACGGCCCCGAGGGCGTGCACGAGGCCATGAACCGCTTCGAGGCGGCCACGCACGGCATCGACCTGCCGAAGAGCCTCGCCAACTCCGCCGCCATCCTCGCCCACCCGCGCACGCACGCGGACACGGTGCGCCAGGGCATCTCCCTCTACGGCGCGACACCCTTCACGGACCGCAGTGCCGCGAGCCTCGGGCTCGTGCCGGCGATGACGCTGCGCTCCCGGCTCATCGCCGTGCAGGAGCTGGGCCCCGGCGAGCACGTGGGCTACGGCGCCACGTTCTACGCGAAGCACCCGATGCGCGTCGGCGTCGTGGCCTGCGGCTACGCGGACGGCTACCCGCGCCATGCGCCCAACGGCACGCCGGTGCTGGTGGAGGGCGTCCTCACGGGCACGGCCGGGCGCGTGTCGATGGACATGATCACCGTCGACCTCACGCCGGTGCCGCAGGCGCGCGTGGGCTCGGAGGTGGTGCTGTGGGGCGAGGGCCTGCCCATCGACGATGTCGCGCATTCGGCCGGCACCGTGGGCTACGAGCTCATGTGCGCGCTGGCGCCGCGGGTGCCCGTGGCCGAGGTCGCGTGATGGCCAAGGCGAAATCGGTCTACACCTGCACGGAATGCGGCGGCCAGGCCCCGAAGTGGCAGGGCCAGTGCCCGCACTGCGATGCCTGGAACACGCTCGTCGAGACGGCCGTGGAGGCGGGCAAGGGCGCGGGCGCGAATCGCTTCGCGAGCCTGGGCGGGGCGGGCGAGGTCGTCGCGCTCGCGGACGTGGAGGCGAAGGATTTCCCGCGCATGCCGACGCTCATCGGCGAGTTCGACCGCGTGCTGGGCGGCGGCATGGTCGAGGGCGGCGTGGTGCTCATCGGCGGCGACCCCGGCATCGGCAAGTCGACGCTGCTGCTTCAGGCGGCCTCGAGGCTTTCGGAGCAGGGGGCGGTCCTCTACGTGAGCGGGGAGGAGAGCGCGCAGCAGGTGGCGCTTCGGGCGCGGCGGCTGGAGGTGAACGCGGCGAAGATCCGGCTGCTGCCCGAGATCGCGCTGGAGAAGGTCCAGGCGACGATCGCTTCCCTGAAGCCCAAGGTGGCGGTAATCGATTCCATCCAGACTTTGTACTCGTCGGCCCTCACTTCGGCGCCGGGGTCGGTGGCGCAGGTGCGGGAGTGCGCGGCGCAGCTCACGCGCGTGGCCAAGCAGTCGGGGACGGCCATCGTGTTCGTGGGGCACGTCACCAAGGAGGGGGCGCTCGCCGGCCCGCGCGTGCTCGAGCACATGGTGGACACCGTGCTCTACTTCGAGGGCGACACGCACACGAGCTTCCGGCTCATCCGCGCGTTCAAGAACCGGTTCGGCGCGGTGAACGAGATGGGTGTCTTCGCCATGACGGAGCGGGGGCTTCGGGAGGTGACCAACCCCTCGGCGCTCTTCCTCTCGCACCACAAGGCGGACGTGCCGGGCTCCTGCGTGATGGTGACGCAGGAGGGGACGCGGCCGCTGCTCGTGGAGCTGCAGGCGCTGGTGGACGAGGCGCACAGCCCGCAGCCCCGGCGGCTCACGGTGGGTCTGGAGCAGAACCGGCTCGCGATGCTGCTCGCGGTGCTGCACCGGCACGCGGGGATCGCGCTCTTCGACCAGGACGTCTTCGTGAACGCGGTGGGGGGCGTGCGCATCGTGGAGCCGGGCGCCGACCTCGCCGTCACGCTCGCCATCGTCTCGAGCCTGCGCAACAAGGCGCTGCCGGCGAAGCACGTGGTGTTCGGCGAGGTGGGGCTCGCCGGCGAGGTGCGCCCCGTCCAGCGCGGCCAGGAACGCCTTCGCGAGGCCGCCAAGCTCGGCTTCACCCACGCCATCGTCCCGTCCGCCAACAAGCCGCGGCAGCGAATCGACGGCATCGAGGTCATCGCCGTCGACCGCATCTCCGACGCCGTCAGCGCCAGCGGCTGGTAGACCCGGTCAATTGACCCGGTCAACTGACCGGGTCAATTGACCGGGTCTATTTGACGAGGAGGGCGATGAGGAGGCCGATGGCGGCAACCGCCAGGACGGCGATCGCGATGATGGCCGGCGTGTTGTTGCCGGTGCTCTCGGGGAAGTCGGGCACGGCCTCGCGCGCCGCGATGGGCGGGTTCACGAAGCGGGGCATGGCCTTGAAGCGGGGCTGCTCCTGCTCCTGGGCGGCGGGCTCGGGCTCCTCGGGGGCGGGCGGCGGCGTGGCGGGCGCGAGCGGGCTGCCGGCCTCGATCTTGCCGCGGTAGGCGCGCATCTTCTGCGTCGCCGTGATGTATTCCTCGAACTCCTCCGTCTGGTTCGTCATCGACGCGAGCCGCAGCGTGGCGTCGAAGGAGTCGAAGCCCTTGGCGATCTCGAGGGGCTTGGTGGACTCGTCCTCGCGCAATGCCGCCTTGTCGAGCCTGCCTTCGCCGGGCAGCGGGATCGTCGAGACGTCCTGGCCCAGGATGTCGGCGGGCTGCCGCGGCGGCGCCGGGGGTGCCGAGCGCGCCTTGAGCGCCACGGAGGGCTTGGAGGCATCCAGCTGCCGGCGGACCTCGCGCAGGTCGTCCGCGAACTCCTTCACCGTCTGGTAGCGGTCGTCCACGGCCTTCGCCATGGCCTTGGCCACGATGAGGTCCAGCATCGCCGGCACGTTGCGGTTGTGCGAGGAGGGCGGTGGCGGCGTCGTGTTCACCGTGGCGTACATGATGGCGTTCACGTTGTCGCCGTCGAAGGGCGCCATGCCCGTGAGCGCCTCGTAGAGCACGACGCCCAGCGAGAAGATGTCGGTGCGCGTGTCGAGGCTCTTGCCGATCACCTGCTCGGGCGACATGTAGCGGGGGCTGCCGAGGATGAGGCCCGTCATCGTCTTCACGGCCGAGTTGGGCAGCCGCGCGATGCCGAAGTCGGTGATCTTCGCGATCCCGCCCTTGAGCACCATGATGTTCGAGGGCTTCACGTCGCGGTGCACGATCTCCTGCTGGTGCGCGAACCACAGCCCGTCGGCCACCTGCGCGATGATGTCCACCACCTGCTCCGTGGACGGCAGCGTCCCCGAGGCGATGATGTCCTTGAGCTCCTGCCCCTCCAGGAACTCCATCGCCATGTAGGCGACCTGCTCGGTCTTGCCCACGTCGTAGATGGTGACGATGTTGGGGTGGTTGAGCCGGCCGGCCGCCTTCACCTCCTGCCCGAAGCGCGCCTGGTACTCCTCCAGCTCCTGCTTGGAGAGGTTCAGGTTGATCGTCTTGATGGCGACGGTGCGGTCGATGATCGGGTCGACGGCCTTGTAGACCGTGCCCATTGCGCCCTGCCCGATTTCCGAGACGATCTTGTAGCGGCCCAGTACCGGGATCATGGCTTCTTCTTGGCCTTCTCGGCCTGCGCCTTCTTGGCCTGCGCCTTGGCTCCGGCGAAGGTCTTGGTCCACGAGGGGTGCCCGGCTTCCGCGGGCGTCAGGTCGAAGTCCGGGTCGACGTCGTAGATGCGGAGGAACTCGGCGCGGCACGCGGGGTACTTGCCCAGAAGGCACAGGCAGAAGGCCGCGTGCTTGAGGGCGCGGACCTGGTCCTTCTTCTCCTTGAGGCCTTCCTTGAAAGCGGCGTCGAGGAGCGCGTAGGACTCCGCGAACTCGCCCGCCTCGTACTTCACGAGGCCGTCGACGAGCATCTGCTCCGCCTTCGGAAGGGTCTGCTTGGGCTTGCCCTCGGCGGCCTCCCGCTCGGCGATGAGGGTGGTGCGCACGTTTCGGTAGACGGGGCCCCAGATGGGGTGGCCGTCTTCGGCGGGCGTGAGGGAGAAGGTGGGGTCGATCTCGAAGGCCTTTCGGAACTCGCCGGCGCACTGCGGCTCCCGACCGCCCAGGCAGTGGATGAAGGCGAGATACTTGCGGGCCGTGCTCTGGTCCCTCTTGTCGAGGAGCCCGTGGTCGAGGGAGGCCTGCAGGCTCCTGGCCGCCGACTCGTAGTCGCCCGTCTCGTAGAGCTTGATGCCGCTCGCGAGTTGCTCCCGGGCGCGAACGCGCAGCGACTCCTCCGTCACCTGCGGCGCCACCGGCTTGGGGGTCTCCGGCGGCATCGGGGCGCAGGCGGCGAACGCAGCGACCACGGCGATCGCGCCAGCGAGGCGCAGGGCGGGAACGGAGCGCATCACTGGAACCGGTGTCGGACGGTGAGTTCGTCCCGCGCCTTGACGTCGATGCTCTCGACGTGGACGGGGAAGGTGGTGTTCTTGATCTCGATCCTGTACTTGCCGGGCGCGAGCTTGAGCGACTTGAGGGGCGGGCTCACGCCGCTCGGCTTGCCGTTCACGAAGATCTCGCCCCAGGGCTGGATCGAGAAGACGATCGTGGCGGGCGGGACGGCGGGCGCGGCCGGGGCGCCCTTGGCGTCACCTTTCGCGGCATCGCCCTTGCCGGGCTCGGCCGTGGCGTGGACCGTGGGACCGGCGGGCTTCGTCGCCTCGCGCTTGGCGGGTTCCGCCTTCGCGGCCTCGG
>JBBIJT010000051.1:0-22885 GCA_037445795.1 Betaproteobacteria bacterium
CCGGCGCGAGGCTCGCCTCGTAGGCGACGGGCTCGCCGTCGCCACCGCCCTGAGGCATGCGCAGGCCCACGATCGCCACGCCGTGGACGGCGGCCGACACCGCGACCGCGACGATGGCGGCGCGGTAGGACGGGGCGACGGGGCGCAGGAGATCCATGGCTAGCGCGTGACCAGGCTCACGAGGACCTGCTCGAGCAGGAATCCCTTCGAGTCCTCGAACAGGACGCGGACGGGCAGGTTGAATCGGTCCCGGGCGAGCCACACCTCGGTGCGGCTCTCCTTCCCGTTCTCCCGGATGCGCTCGTAGTGCGCGGTCTCGAACTCGCCGGCGGGCGTGGCGATGCGCGGCTCGTCGACCTTGCGGTAGGCGTAGAGCTCGACCTTGCGGCCGTTGGACATGGGCACGCGCACCTCGGAGCCTCGCGGCGCCATGAACATGAACTGGTAGAGGACGGAGATCCTGTCCTGCGTTCCCGGGGGAAGCGCGTGCGTGGACTCCTCGCCGCGATACTCGGACCGGAACACCGCCTTCTCCCAGTCGAACCAGGCCTGGACGTCGCGGCTGGGATCGGTGGCCCGCCGATACTCGAAGCGGCGCGGCTGCAGCCCGCCGGGGCCGACGCGCCCCTCGCTTCGCAGGACGGCGGTCTCGTCGAAGACCGCCTTGAGAGCGCCTTCGCTCCGCGAGGTGCTCTCGATCCGGTAGGAGTCGCCGCGACGCCCGTACGACTCGACGACGCGCCCGACGGGCAGCCCGGCGAGCGACACGCGGTACTCGGCCTCGACCTCCGTGGGGAGCGCGAGGGCGGGCGGTGCGAGAGCGCAGGCGAGCAGGAGGGCGGCGAGGCGAGTCATGGCGGATCCCGGGGGGCGATGGCCCAGTCCGAGCTAACGCCCGAACCCTTCACTTGGACGACATCGGGGCCCCGGAATTCCACGCGTCCCTCGGCAAGCCATCGCGCCGCCTGGGGATAGATGCGGTGCTCCTGCGCGAGCACGCGCTCGGCGAGGGAGTCCCCGGTGTCGCCCTCCAGCACCGGCACGGCCGCCTGCACGAGGATGGGCCCGTGGTCGAGCGCAGGCGTGACGAAGTGCACCGTGGCCCCGTGCAGCTTCACGCCGGCCTCGATGGCCCGCTGGTGGGTGTGCAGGCCCGGGAAGGACGGCAGCAGGGACGGATGGATGTTGAGGATGCGGCGCGGGTAGCGGTCGATGAAGCCGGGCGTGAGGATGCGCATGAAGCCCGCGAGCAGGAGGTAGTCGGGCGCGAACGCGTCCACGGCCTCGGCGAGGGCGGCGTCGAACGCCTCGCGGGTCGGGTGGGCCTTGTGGTCCGCCACGCGCGTCTCGAGGCCGCGGGACGCGGCCCATGCGAGCCCGCCCGCCTGGGGGCGGTTCGAGATCACCGCGCGGAACTCGAGCCCCGGCTTTGCCTCGACCAGGGCCTGCATGTTGCTGCCCCGGCCGGAGATGAGGATGACCGCGGATTTCATGGGGGGATCGTAATCAGATTAGGAAATCTAATCTGATTACGACGCTAGACGACGACCGCCTGGGGCGCGTCGCCCTCGCGGGCGACGATGGCGCCCACTTCCCAGGCCGGCACGCCGTGGATGCCGAGCGAGGCGATCGCCGCCCGCGCGTGCTCCCTCGCGACGACGAGGACCATGCCGATGCCGCAGTTGAACGTGCGGTGCATCTCGGCCTCGGGCACGTTGCCCTGCTGCTGCAGCCAGTCGAACACCGCCGGGCGCGGCCAGCGCGCCTTCTCAAGGCGCGCGGCGGTTCCGGGGGGCAGGACTCGCGGCACGTTCTCCACGAGGCCGCCGCCGGTGATGTGCGCGATGCCCTTCACCGGCACCTTCTCCATCAGCGCGAGCACCGGCTTCACGTAGATGCGCGTGGGCTCGAGCAGCGCCTCGCCCAGCGTGCGGCCGTCGAAGGGCTGCTCCAGCGCGGCCTCCGTGACGGCGAGGACCTTCCTCACCAGGGAGTAGCCGTTGGAGTGCACTCCGCTCGAGGCGAGCCCCACCACCGCGTCGCCGGGCGCGATCGTCTTGCCGTCGATGATGCGGTCCTTCTCCACCAGGCCCACCGCGAAGCCGGCGAGGTCGTATTCGTTGGGGTCGTAGAGGCCGGGCATCTCGGCGGTCTCGCCGCCGATCAGCGCGCAGCCGGCCTGCTCGCAGCCGGCCGCCACGCCCTTCACCACGTCGGCGGCCACGTCCACGCGCAGCTTGCCGCAGGCGAAGTAGTCGAGGAAGAAGATGGGCTCCGCGCCGGTGACGAGGATGTCGTTCACGCTCATCGCCACGAGGTCCATGCCGATGGTGTCGTGCTTCTTCATGCGGAAGGCGAGCTTGAGCTTGGTGCCCACGCCGTCCGTCCCGGAGACCATCACCGGGTTCCTGTACTTCTTCGAGACCTCGACCAGCGCGCCGAAGCCGCCCAGGCCGCCCAGGACCTCGGGGCGGGTCGTGCGCTTCGCGAACGGCTTGATGCGTTCGACCAGCTCGTCGCCCGCGTCGATGTCGACGCCGGCGTCTCGGTAGGTGAGGGGGTTCGGGGAGGCGGTCACGGCGGCGCGTCCGGGAGGAAGGACAAGGGATGATTTTACCGCATCGGGGCCGCCGGCCCCCCCTCGTTCAGTCGAGGGTCATGTGGAAACGCACCTCCGCGCACCACGCCGAAGGCTGCGGGGCGTACTTCCACTGGCGCACGGCGGCGGCGAGCAGGGGCTCGAATTCGCGGTAGTAGAGCATCGGGGCGACCGTCACGCCCGTCACGGCGCCGTCATCCGCCACGGCGACGTAGGCGACCTGCAGGATCGCCTTGGGCGCCTTGGGGTCGAGGGCGAGCTTCTGCGGGTAGAGCGGGGCGACGAACCTGGCGGGCTTGCGGTCGGTGCGGATGTCGGTGACGAGGGCGCCGGCCGGCGGGCTCGCGGCGTAGCTCACCTTCGGCTTGCCTCCCTCGAGGTCGAACCAGATCGTCACCCGCCCCTCGGCGTCGGAGGCCCCGCACGCGGGCGCCGCGATGCGCGGCTGCAGGCGCCACAGCGGCACGACGTCGATCACCGCGATCTCGAGCGCCGGGTTGGGCGGCGATGCCTCGATGCGGACATTCTCGAGCCGGCCGTCGGTGCGGATCGTGCCGGTGACCTCGACCTTGCCCGTCTCGCCCTTGGCGACCGCCGTTTCGGGGTAGCGCGGCGCGACGAGGACGAGCATGCGGCCCTCGGCGTAGAGGAGCTTCTCGTGCCCGGGATCGGGCGCGGCCGGCGCCGCGGCCGCGTTGGCGGCAAGCAGGAGGGCCGCGACGAACGGCGTCATGGCGGGCGGGAGGTCAGGCGTCGCCGCCGCCCTTGAGGGCGGGCAGGTGCAGCCGGGCGAAATCGAGCATGCGCTGGATCGAGACCTTGGCGCGGCGGCCGGTGGCCGGGTCGACGTGGATCTCGTTCTTCCCCGTCTCGAGGACCTCGAGCAGGCTGTGCAGGCCGTTCATGGCCATCCACGGGCAATGGGCGCAGCTCTGGCAGGTGGCGCCCTTGCCGGCGGTGGGCGCCTCGATGAAGTTCACGCCCGGCAGGCGCTTCCTCATCTGGTGCAGGATGCCGCCGTCGGTGGCGACGATGTACTCCCTCGCCCCGAGTCGCTCGGCGGCCTGGATGATGCCCGTCGTGGAGCCCACGGCGTCGGCCATCGCGATGACGCTCGCGGGCGACTCGGGGTGCACGAGCACCTTGGCGCCGGGGTGCGCGAGCTTCAGCTCCTCGAGCTGCTGCGCCTTGAATTCCTCGTGGACCACGCACGAGGCGTTCCACAGCAGCATGTCGGCGCCCGTCACGCGGCGGATGTAGTCGCCCAGGTGCTTGTCCGGCGCGAAGAGGATCTTCTTCCCCTGCGCGTGCAGGTGGGCGACGATCTTCTCCGCGATGGAGGAGGTGACCATCCAGTCGGCGCGCGCCTTCACCGCGGCGCTGGTGTTGGCGTAGACGACCACCTCGCGGTCCGGGTGCTCGTCGCAGAACTTCGCGAACGCCTCGGCCGGGCAGGCGAGGTCGAGCGAGCACTCCGCGGCGAGGTCGGGCATCAGCACGCGCTTCTCGGGGTTCAGGATCTTGGCCGTCTCGCCCATGAAGCGCACGCCCGCCACGACGATCGTCCTGGCCGGGTGCTCGTGGCCGAAGCGCGCCATCTCGAGGGAGTCCGACACGGTGCCGCCCGTCTCCTGCGCGAGGTCCTGCAGGTCGGGGTGCACGTAGTAGTGGGCGACGAAGACCGCGTCGAGCGCCTTCAGCCGCTCCTTGATGCGGGCGACGAGCGCGGGCTTGTCCCCGGGCGCGACGACGCGCGGCGGCTTCGCGGGCGCGATGCCGAGGGCGCCATCGAAGCGCTCGAACCGGATCTGGATGGGGGTCGCGACTGCCATGGAAATTCTCCCTTCGCCGTTCGATTCTGCCATAGGGGAATCGTTCGCGGCCCGAGGGGGCGCGTGCTAGAATCCCGTACGAGTTTCACGCGCTGCCGGCCCGCCCGTGGCCGGTGCGCGCCCGGGCCAAGCCGGGCGGCGCGATTCCGCGCCGCGGCGCAGGCCAAGGGGGTCCCCTTGAGGCAGCTCCTCCTCGACTTCACCCAGGCGCCCGCGCCCACCTTCGAGAACTTCGTTCCCGGCCGGAACGCCGAGCCGCTCGCGGCCCTTCGCGCCGCCGTCGCGGGCATCCCCGAGCGCGTCGTCTACCTGTGGGGAGAGACGGGCGCGGGCAAGTCCCACCTGCTTCGCGCCTTCGCCTGCCTTCGCGAGGCGGCCCGCTTCGTGCGCGGCGAGGACTGCCTCGGGACCGAGTCCGGCGGGGTCCTCGTGCTCGACGACGTGGAGCGGCTGGGCGAGGAGCGCCAGGTGGCCCTCTTCAACGCCTTCAACGAGCGCGCGTTCGAGCTGATCGTGGCGTCCGCGCACGCGGCGCCGAAGGACGTGGCGCTGCGGCGCGACCTCGCCACGCGGCTCGCGACCGGGCTCACCTACCGCCTGCTGCCGCTCACCGACGAGGAGAAGCGCGCGGCCCTGGCGGCGCACGCGAGGGCGCGCGGCTTCGCGCTGTCCGACGAGGTGGCCTCCTACCTGCTCAACCATGCGCGGCGCGACATGCCCTCGCTCATGCGCGCCCTCGACGTGCTCGACCGGCATTCTCTCGAGACCGGCCGTCCCATCACCGTCCCGCTGCTCAAGGCCGCGCTGCAGCCCGAGCTCACATGAGGAAGCAGGCATGATCAAGTCGTTCATCTCGCGGGTCTTCGGCCGCGGCGCGAAGCAGGCCGCGCACCCTTCGAGGCCCGTGGTCTACGGCCCCGACAAGCACCACATCCGCAAGGAGCTGATCAGCCGCGGCGCGCGCAAGACGTGCGAGGAGCTGCAGCGCGCCGGCCACACGGCCTACGTGGTGGGCGGCGCCGTGCGCGACCTCCTCCTCGGCATGCGGCCGAAGGACTTCGACGTGGCCACGAGCGCGCACCCGGACGAGGTGCGTTCCGTCTTCCGGCGCTCCCGCATCATCGGCCGGCGCTTCCAGATCGTGCACGTGATGTTCGGGGCGGAGACGGTCGAGGTCTCCACCTACCGGGCGCACTTCACGAAGGAGGCGGAGGAGGACAAACAGGACGAGCACGGCCGCGTCCTCTCCGACAACGTCTTCGGCACGCAGGCCGAGGACGCGGTGCGCCGCGACTTCACGGTGAACGCGCTCTTCTACGACCCGGTCAGGGAGGAGATCTGGGACTTCCAGCACGGCGTGAAGGACCTTATCGCGAGGAAGCTCGTGATGATCGGCGATCCCGCGACGCGCTACCGGGAGGACCCGGTGCGGATGCTGCGCGCCGCGCGGCTGTCGGCGAAGCTGGGCCTCGCGATCGACCCGAAGACGGCGGCGCCGATCCGGGAGCTGCGCCACCTCCTCGAGAACGTCCCCCAGGCGCGGCTCTTCGAAGAGATCCTCAAGATGCTCCTGTCGGGCAACGCCGTCGCGTGCGTGCAGCGCCTGCGCGAGCTGGAGCTGCACCACGGGCTCCTGCCGCTGCTCGACGACGCCCTCGAGGACCCGGCCACGGGCCCCTTCGCGATGTCGGCCCTCGAGGCGACCGACGAGCGCCTGCGCGCCGACAAGCCCGTCTCGCCCGCGTTCCTCCTGGCGGCGCTCCTCTGGGGGCGCGTGGAGCGGCGCCGGCACGAGCTCGAGGAGAAGGGCCAGCCCTCCACGCCCTCGCTGCACGCGGCCATGCACGACGCGCTCGATGCCCAGCGCGAGTCGCTCGCCATCCCGCGCCGCTTCGACGCCACGATGAAGGAGCTCTGGCTCCTGCAGCCGCGGTTCCTGCAGCGCGGCGGCACCCGTCCCTTCCGCCTGCTCGAGCACCCGCGCTTCCGCGCCGCCTACGACTTCTTCGAGCTGCGCGCGCGCTCGGGCAACGCGCCCGTGGAGATTGCGCAGTGGTGGGAGAAGTTCCAGGACGCCTCCGGGGAGGAGCGCAGCCGCATGCTGCACCCGGACGACGGCGCGAAGAAGAAGCGCCGGCGCCGGCGCGGCGGCAAGCGGGGCGAGGACTCGGGCTCGCCCGAGGCGGTGGCGCCGGGCGCCGACGAATGACCCCGGTTCGCGCCGTCGTCGCCCTGGGCTCGAACCTCGACGGCCCCGAGGCGCGGGTGCGGCGCGCCTTCGAGGAGGTGGGGCGGCTGCCCTCGACGCGGCTCCTCGCGCGCTCGGCGCTGTACCGCTCGGCGCCGGTCGGCTTCCTCGACCAGCCGGCCTTCGTCAACGCCTGCGCGCTCGTGGAGACGGCGCTCGGCCCCCGCGAGCTCCTCGAGGCGCTCCTCGCCATCGAGCGCGGCCATGGTCGCGTGCGCGACGTTCCCAACGGGCCGCGCACGCTGGACCTCGACATCGTGCTCTACGGCGACCTCGCGATGCACGAGCACGGCCTCACGCTGCCGCACCCGCGCGCCCACGAGCGCGCCTTCGTGCTCGCGCCGTTGCTGGACGTGTGGCCCGATGCCATCATTCCCGGGCGCGGGCCCGCCGCGTCGTTCCGCGAGGCGGTCCGCGGCCAGGCGATCGAGAGGCTGCCGGAGGCGCCATGAAACACCGCTTCATCGTCGTCGAGGGCCCCATCGGCTGCGGGAAGACGAGCCTCGCGAAGCTCCTCGCGCGTCGCCTCAGCGCGAACACCGTGCTGGAGGATCCGGCGTCCAACCCGTTCCTGCCGCTCTTCTACCGCGACATGCGCCGGCACGCGCTCTCCACGCAGCTCTTCTTCCTCTTCCAGCGCCTGCACCAGCTCGAGGGCCTGCGCCAGCCCGACCTCTTCGGCCGGCCGACGGTGGCCGACTTCGCCATCCAGAAGGACCCGCTCTTCGCCCGCCTCACGCTGGACGACAACGAGTTCGGCCTCTACTCGCGCATCTTCGACCACGTGAAGCCCCAGGCGCCGACGCCCGACCTCGTGATCTACCTCCAGGCCAAGGTGGAGACGCTGGTGGAGCGCGTGCGGCGGCGCGGCAACCCGATCGAGGCGGGCATCTCGGACGAGTACCTGCGGGCCATCTCCGACGCCTACACGCGCTACTTCTACAACTACGACGAGAGCGCGCTCCTCATCGTGAACAGCGAGCGGCTCAACTTCGTGGACGTCCCGGAGCACTTCGACCTGCTGGTGGATCGCGTCCAGGCGATCCGGGGCGGGCGGGAATTCTTCAACCGCGCGTAATGCGAAGTGGGACGGTTCTACGGAACCGGGCTATTTGGGCGGTGGGTCGATGGGCGTCGCAGCCATGGAATAGATCGGTTCCGTAGAACCGTCCCACTTTGCCTTTGTTGCAGCGCAGCGAAACCGTGGCAGAATGCTCGTCCCGAACCGGACGAAAGTCATTCCCGTGAGAGTGACCATCCCCAAGCTCCAGGAACGCGCGCGCGGCGGCGAGAAGCTCGCCATGCTGACCTGCTACGACGCGAGCTTCGCCGCGATCTCGGACGCCGCCGGCGTCGACATCCTCCTCGTCGGCGACTCCCTCGGGATGGTGATCCAGGGGAACGACTCCACCCTCCCGGTGACGATGGAGGAGATGGAGTACCACACCCGGCTCGTGGCCCGCGGCAGCGCCAACGCCCTCGTCCTCGCCGACATGCCGTTCGGCAGCTTCCAGGAATCGAGGGAACAGGCCTTCCGCAATGCCGCGCGCCTCATGGCCGCCGGCGCCCAGATGGTGAAGCTCGAGGGCGGGGCCGTGATGGTGGAGACGACGCGCTTCCTGGTGGAGCGCGGCATACCGGTCTGCGCCCACATCGGCCTCACCCCGCAGTCGGTGAACACGCTGGGGGGCTACCGGGTCCAGGGAAGGAGCGACGACGGCGCGGGGCGGCTGGTCGCCGACGCGAAGGCGCTGGAGGCGGCCGGGGCGGCCATCGTGCTGATGGAGGCGATGCCCGCGGCCTTGGCCGGGCGCGTCACCGGGGCCCTCTCCGTGCCCACGATCGGCATCGGCGCGGGCCCGGACGTATCGGGGCAGGTGCTCGTGGTCTACGACATGCTCGACATCTACCCGGGCCGCAAGGCGCGTTTCGTGAGGAACTTCATGGAAGGCTCCCCTTCCGTGAAGGCCGCCATCGAGGCGTACGTGAAGACGGTGAAGGCGAAGACCTTCCCGGGGCCCGAGCATTGCTTCTGAGAGCGATGCGGGCGAAAGGCCTTGGAACGCCCGTGGTCGCGAAGCGCCGTCAATGAACACCAACCACGCCGATGCCCCGCCGATGAGCGCCGATGAGGCGGTGCGCCCCCGAGCGAAATGGACCTGATACACACCGTCGCCGAACTCCGGCGCAGGCTCGCCGGCGAGAAGTCGATCGCCTTCGTGCCCACCATGGGCAACCTGCACGCGGGCCACATCGCGCTCGTCGAGGAGGCGAGGAATCACGGCACGTGCATCGTCGCCTCGATCTTCGTGAACCGCCTGCAGTTCGAGCCGGGCGGCGACTTCGACCGCTACCCGCGCACCCTCGCGGCCGACTGCGGGAAGCTCGAGCGCGCGGGCTGCCACGTCGTGTTCGCGCCGGACGAGCGCGAGCTCTATCCCGAGCCGCAGGAGATCGTCCTCTCGCCGCCGGAATCCGCGCGGCAGCTCTGCGGCGAGTTCCGCCCGGGCCACTTCGAGGGCGTGGTCACGGTCGTCGCGAAACTCTTCAATATTGTTGCACCGCACACAGCCATTTTCGGGCGCAAGGACTACCAGCAACTGTTCGTGATCCGGGCCCTGGCGAGGCAGATGAACTACCCCGTCGCCATCGTCGGGGTGGACACGGTCCGCGAGCCGGACGGCCTGGCGATGTCCTCCCGGAACGGCTATCTCTCCTCTGAGGAACGCACCGAGGCGGTGCGCCTCAGCCGAAATCTTCAGCGGATCAAGGAGCTCGCGGAGGGCGGCTCGCGCGATTTCGATGCGCTTTGCGCGTTCGCAATCAAGGACTTGACGGATTCCGGGTGGCGCGTAGACTATGTTGCAGTGCGGAATAGATCCGGACTGGCCGTTCCGGGCCCCGCCGACCGCGATTTCGTGGTCCTGGCGGCCGCCTGGCTCGGCAAGACCCGGCTCATCGACAACCTCGAGTTCCGCGCCTGACGTTCAACCTGGGGCTGGAACCAGTTTTCGAGCACTTGCTCTAAAGAGTGTCGATAGACTGGCGCCAGACGTAGATCCGGAGAACACGGGACCATGCAACGCACCATGCTCAAGTCGAAGCTGCACCGCGTCACCTGCACGGCGTCGGAGCTCCACTACGAGGGCTCCTGCGCGATCGACCTCGACCTCCTGGATGCCGCCGACATCAAGGAATACCAGCAGATCGAGATCTACAACGTGAACAACGGCGAGCGCTTCTCGACCTACGCCATCGCGGCGCAGCGCGGCTCCGGCACGATCTCGGTGAACGGCGCGGCCGCGCACAAGGCCCGCCGGGGGGACCTGCTGATCATCGCCTCCTACGCCACGTACACGGAGTCGGAGCTCGCCAAGTACCGGCCGGACCTCGTCTACGTGGACGGCAACAACGTCATCAAGGAAAAGCGCGGGGCCATCCCCGTCCAGAAGGCGGCCTGAGGCCTTCCCTTCGGCTGCATCCGGACGGGCGCCCTCGGGCGCCCGTCCCGTTTGGCGGCTCGCCGGCGCGGCGTATCATCGCCCCATGCAGGCCACGTTGCCCGGCCGCGCGGCGCGCTGGATCCTCTTCGGCGCCGAAGCGCTTGCGGCGGCCCTTTCCCCCTCGACCTACTCGCCCGCGGTGCGCGCGCTCGCCGCGCGGCAGCTCTGCTCTTCCGCCTGGGACGTCCTGCCGGGCTTCGCCGCCGCGTGCGCGGTACTGGGCTTTCTGCTCGTGCGAATCATCGACTCCACGGCGAGGGATTTCGGGCTCGGCGGCTACACCGTCGACCTCTATGCCCGGCTGCTGGTCCTCGAGCTGCTGCCGCTCTACGCGGCGCTCTTCGTGGCGCTGCGCTCGGGGGCGGCCCTGAGCACGGAGGTCGCGCTGCTTCGCGCGGCGGGCGCGCTCGCGCGGGACGACGATCCGCTTCGCACCCGGCTGCTGCCGCGCGGCATCGGCGTGGCGGCCTCGGTGCTCGCGCTCACCGCGACCGGCTGCCTCGCGGCGCTCGCGGTGGCCTACGTGGGCGTGTACGGCTTCTCGCCGTGGGGGCACGACGCCTTCGCGCGCGCCATCGGGCAAGCGTTCGCGCCGGTGGTGCTGGCGGCGTTCGCCCTGAAGGTCTCGTTCTTCGCGGTGATCGTGGCGGTCGTGCCGGTGGCGGCGGGCCTGGGCGGGGCGGGCGAGCAGGGCTCGGTGCCCGAGGCCGCGCCGCGGGGCCTCGTGGGCGTCTTCGTGCTGCTGGGCCTCGCGGAGGGCGCGTCGGTCGCGCTCCAATATGCCTGACCCCGCCGTGACACCTTCGCCCCCGCCGTACCCCGACATCCCGCGCGCCGGGCCCAAGGCGGTGGCGGTGCTGGTCGCCACGGCCGTGATCGTGGTCGCCTTCGTCGCCTACGTCCTCTATGCGCGCGGCGCGTTCGAGCGCACGCAGCTGCTCGTGCTCATCGCCGACGACGGCGCCGGCGTCACGGTGGGCATGGACCTCACGTTCTCGGGGTTCCCGGTCGGCCGGGTGCAGAGGATTGAGCTCGCCGCGGAAGGCAAGGCGCGCATCGAGGTCGAAGTCCCGGAGAAGGACGCGAAGTGGCTCCGCGACACGAGCGTCTTCACGCTGGAGCGAAGCATCGTCGGCGGCTCGCGGCTGCGGGCGTTCACGGGGAGCCTCGACGACAGGCCGCTGCCCCCGGGGGCCGTGCGGCCGGTGCTGCGCGGTGACGCGACGGAGGAGCTGCCCGGGCTCATCGCCGCGATGAAGCGGCTCCTCGAGAACCTGGAGCGCATGACCGCGCAGGATTCCAGCCTCAGCGCGAGCCTCGACAGCGTGCGGAGCCTCACGGCGCGCATGTCCGGGCCGAGCGGCGCCCTGGGCGGGATCCTGGGCAGCGAGGAGAACGCGCGCAAGCTGATCACGGCGCTCGACCGCGCGGGCGCGACGCTCGCCTCCCTGGAGAAGGTGTCGACGCGCCTCGACGGCATGCTCGCCAAGGCGGACGAGAGCGTCTTCGGCGCCGGCGGCGTGATGGAGGAGGCGAGGAAGACCGTCGTGCAGCTGAACGCCGCGCTCGCCGAGGCGCGCGAGAGCCTGCGCAGGGCCGACGCGATCCTCGCGGACGCGCAGAAGGTGAGCGCCCGCGCCCGCGACGCCACCGCCGACCTGGGGGCGCTGCGCGCGGAAGTGGAGGCGAGCCTTCGCCGCGTGAGCGCGCTCATCGAGGAGATCAACCGCAAGTGGCCCTTCGCGCGCGACACCGAGGTGAAGCTGCCGTGAGGCCGCTGCTCGCCGCTGCCGCCCTCCTGCTCGCCTCCTGCGCGAGCGGGCCGCCCGCGCCTCCGTGGCAGTCGGACGCCCACGATGCGCTGGGGAGCTTCCGGTCGTCCTACCTGGCCGGGCGCACGCAGGCGGCGGAGCGGGAGTTCGCGCGCGCCCGCGCGGCGCTCGCGGCCACGGGCCGCGCGGACCTCGTGGCGCGCGCGGAGCTCGCGCGATGCGCCGCCCGGGCGGCGAGCCTCGACTTCGACGACTGCCCGGGCTATCGCGCCCTCGCGGCGGACGCGTCGCCGGCCGAGCGGGCCTACGCGGCCTACCTTGCCGGGGGCGCGCAACCCGCGGACATCGGCCTGTTGCCGGAGCACCATCGCGCGGCGGCCGCGACTGGCAGCCTCGCCATCGAGGATCCGTTCGGCCGGCTCGTGGCCGCCGGGGTGCTCTTCCGGCAGGGGCGCCTCGCGCCCGAGGGCGTCGCGGTCGCGGTGGACACCTCGTCCGGCCAGGGCTGGCGACGGCCGCTGCTCGCGTGGCTGGGCGTCCAGCGCCGGCTAGCGAGCGATGCGGGCAACCTCGAGGCGGCCGAGGCGATCGCGAGGCGCATGCGCCTCGTGGGTGGCGAGGAAACCGGGCGCTAGGTCGGCGTGCCGCCGCCGAGGTCGGTGGCGGAATCCAGCGTCCAGAGCCGCCGGGCCAGCGCGCGGGTGCGGTCGGCGCCGATCACCGGTGCCGCGAGCTCGTGCAGCTTGGCCTCGAGGTCCGCGTCGGTGAGCGGCGCGTCGGGGTCGCCCTTGCGCGTGGGCTGCAGCCAGCGCTCGCTCGCCCCATCCATCCACTCGATCTCCACGCGGGCCGCCCGCTTCCCCGGAAACGCGGCGTCGAGCTCCGCATCCACGGCGACCTCGATCCGGTCCATGAGCGCCCGCAGCGCCGGATCGGCGAGCCGCTCCGGGGAGAACGCGTCGAGCCGCACGCTGCCGTGCGCCAGCGCGTGCGCGACGACGTAGGCCAGGCTGAACTTGGCCTGCGCCGGCGTGGCCGCCACGCGGTTGCCGCTCACGTCGAGCGCCGCGCGATAGGTCGCCACGCGGACGCGGGCGATGTCGCCGGCGGGCCGGCCGGCGCGGGCCATGATCGCGAGCGCCCCGTCGATGGCGGCGAAGGCATGCCCGCAGCAGCCGTGGTTCTTGAAGGTCATGGCCGAGATGTTGAAGACCTCCCCGAGGCCCTCGCAGGCGCGCTCCCAGTCGGGGCCGTCTCCCATGGCCCGGCCCAGGCCCGCCTCGCCGTCGATCACGTCGAGCGAGCCCGTCACGCCCTCGCGCGCGGCCAGGGCCGCGAGCACGCCGGCCTCCGCGGCGCGCCCGGAGTGCAGGGGCTTGGACATCGAGTCCTTGCGGAAGGCCTGTTGGAGGCCCGCCGCGAAGGTCGTCACCGTGGCGAGGGCGTGGGCGAACTGCCCGCGCGTGAGACCCAGCAGCATCGCGGCCGCGGCGGCGCTCCCGAGGCTCCCGACGGTGCCGGTGGTGTGCCAGTGGCGATAGTGGGCCCGGCCGAGGGCGACGCCGATCCGCGTCGAGATCTCGTAGCCAGCGACCACCGCGCGCAGGAACTCCCCGCCGCTCGCCCGCCGGTCCTGCGCCACGGCGAGCGCGGCCGCGATGGTGGGAGCTCCCGGGTGGTAGATGGCGTCGCGGAAGATGTCGTCGAACTCGATGGCGTGCGCCGCCGTGCCGTTCACGAGCGCGGCGGCCCGCGCGGTAGCGCGGCGGCCGAGCGCGAGGCGGGCGCCACCCCGGTCGAGCTCGTCGGCCAGCACGCGCTCGAGCAGCGTCGCGGGGGCGATCACCGCGCCGGGAAAGAGCGCCGCGTGCCAGTCGACGACGGCGCGCTTCGCGTCGTGCAGCACGGCCGCGGGCAGGGGCTCCTCCCGCAGCCGCCGCGCGAAGTCGGCGAAGCGCTCCGTGACGAACACGTGCGCCTGCGGCTCAGTCCGCCCTGGCGCCGGAGGCCTTCACCACCTTTGCCCACTTGGCGGTCTCGGCCCGGATGTAGGCGGCGAACTGGTCCGGCGTGCTGCCCACGGGGTCGGCGCCCTGCTGGACGAGCTTCTCGCGGATCTCCGGGATGCGGATGATCCGCGCGACCTCCGCCTGCAGCTTGTTGGCGATCTCGCGCGGGAGATCGGCCGGCCCGAGGAGCCCGAACCACGACGACGCCTCGAAATCGGGATAGCCGAGCTCGGCGATCGTGGGGACGTCCGGCGAGGAGGCGGAGCGCTCGAGGCTCGTGACCGCCAGGGCGCGCAGCTTCCCGGCCCGCACGTGCTGGATCACGGACGGGATCGTGGCGAACATGAAGTGGACCTGCTCGCCGGAGAGCAGGTCGTTCAGCGCCACCGCCCCCTTGTACGGGACGTGCGTCGCCTCCACGCCCATCATCGTCTTGAGGAGCTCCCCCGACAGGTGCGCCGACGTGCCGATGCCCGTGGAGGCGAAGAAGTACTTGTTGGGGTTCGCCTTGAGGAGCTTCAGGAACTCGGCGAAGTTCGTCGCCGTCGGCATCGCCCTGGGGTTCACCACGAGCATGTTGGGCACGTGCACGACCTGCGAGACGGGCGTGAAGTCCTTGAGGTTGTCGTACGGCATCTTCGCGTAGAGCGTCGCGTTGATGGCGAGCGGCCCCACCGACCCCATGAGCAGCGTGTAGCCGTCCGGCTTCGCCTTGGCGACCAGGTTCGTCCCGATGTTGCCGCCGGCGCCGGGCTTGTTCTCGACGACCACCGCCTGGCCCCAGGTCTTGCGGAACTCCTCCGCGACGAGGCGCGCGACGAAGTCCGTCGAGCCCCCCGGGGAGAAGCCCACGATGATCGTGATCTGGCGGTTGGGGTAGTCGCCCTGCGCCGCGGCGAGCGTCGAGGCGGCCAGGACGAGCAACGCGGTCGCGGCCTTCAGGAACAGGTTCTTCATTGCACTCCTCCTTGTCGATCGTTCTCGCTCGGTACCCCGCGTGCGTCGCGCCTCTGCGGGCGCCTGTGCTTCAGAACTGGGCCAGGTACTGCGCCGGATCGATGCGGGCGCCGACCACCAGGGGCCGGTTTGCCGGGCGCCGCTGCGACAGGACGCTCTCGAGCCCCGCCGCGGAATCCACGTTGGCGCCGTCGCAGCCCATGGACTGCGCGAGCTTCTCGATGTCGGTCGCGTCGATGAGCGTCCCCCAGCTCGGGTACTTCCGCTGGGCCTGCTTGAGCTCGATGCGGTTCAGGCTGTTGTCGCAGAACACGACTACCAGCGGGTCGATCCCGAGGCTCGCGGCGAGGCGCAGCTCCCCCTGCACCATCGCGAGCCCGCCGTCGCCCGTGAAGCACACGACGGGGCGCTCCGGGCGGACGAGCTTCGCGGCGATCGCGGCCGGCAGCGAAAAGCCCATCGAGGAGAGGCCGTTCGTCATGAGGGTGGAGCGCGGCGAGTAGGTCGACCAGCCCTGGCCCACCAGGAGCTTGTGCGAGCCGACGTCGGCGGTGGCGATGGCCTCCCGCGGCAGGGCGCGGCGCACGACGTCGATCACGTCCGTCGGGTTCAGCCGGCCCGCGACGCGCCCCTCGTAGTACTTCGCCATGAGCGCGCCGCGGTGCGCGGCGACCTCGGCCGCGGTCCACCGGGCCTCGCCCGAGCACGCGGCGGCCAGCGCGTCGAGGATCGCGGCCACGGGCCCCACGATCTCCACCTCGGCGGGGTAGATCTGGTCGGTGTTCGGCGTCGAGTCGACGTGGATGGTCGGGACCTCGAGGCTCCACGGCTTGATGAGCTCCACCGCGTCGAAGCCCGCGGCGACGATGAGGTCGCAGCCCGCGAGGAACTTCCACATGAAGGGGTTGCAGGCCATGTCCAGCGTGCCCGCGTAGAGCGGGTGGTCCTCGGGGAGCACGCCCTTGGCCATCGGCGCGACCACCACCGGGCAGCCGAGGGCCTCGGCGAGCGTCGCGAGGCTCGCCGAGGCGTTGCCGCGGACCGCCGCGATGCCGGCGAGGATCACCGGGCGGCGCGCGTCGCGAAGCCTCCGGACCACGCCGGCCACGGCGGCCTCGGTGCCGTACGCGAACGGCAGTCCCTGCGCCGCGAGCGGCGGCAGGGCGATGCGCTCGTCCACCGCCTGCGCGCCGACGACGTCCGCGGCGAGCGTCATGTGCACCGGGCCCGGGCGCTCGGCCATCGCGGTGCGCACGGCCTTCCTCAGGACGGTCGCCGCGGTGTGCGGCTGGATCGTCGTCGCCCACTTGCACACGGGGGCGAAGAGGCGCTCCTGGTCGACCACCTGGTGGGTGAAGAACGGCTCGCGCTTGCTCTCGATCTGCCCGGAGATGGCGAGCATCGGCACGCGGTCGAGCCACGCGGTGGCGACGGCGTTCACGAGGTTGGTGGACCCGGGCCCCAGGGTGGACAGGCACACGCCGGGCAGGCCCGTCAGCATCCCCGCCGCCTCGGCCATCAGGCCCGCCGTGCCCTCGCGCCGGCCGAGGACGAATTCGAGGCCTTCCCGACGGCAGGCCTCGAGGACCTCGACGGAAGGGTCGCCGGGGTAGCCGAAGACGTGTCGCACGCCGACGGCGCGGAGGTACCGGACGAGCAGCTCGGAGACGTTCATGGCCTTGCGGTCCTCGTGACGGGGCGGGGCGGCGCCCGCAGGAAAATGTAGCAGAGCCCGTATACGGTTGTATACAGCGCGCGGCCGGGCGTATCATCGGTCGCCATGGGTGGCAAGGAGATGCCGGCGTTCGCGCTGGTCGGCTTCGGCGAGGCGGGGCAGGCGCTGGCCGAGGGGCTGCGCGGCGAGGGGGTCACCCGCCTCGCGGCCTGGGACATCCTCTTTCCGGACGCCGCGAAGGGGGCGCCCCTGAGGGACGCGGCCGCGCGCCTCGGGGTGCGCGTCGCGTCGGATTGCCACGACGCGCTCCCGGGCGCCGACGTCGTGGTCTGCGCCGTGACGGCCTCGTCGAACCTGGACGCGGCGCGGTCCGCCGCGGGGGGGCTCGAGCCCCGCCAGTTCTTCCTCGACGTCAACTCCGTCTCCCCGAAGCGGAAGCGCGAGGCCGCGGCGATCGTGGGCGGCGCGGCGCGCTTCGCGGACGTGGCGATCATGGCGCCCGTCCTGCCGCTGCGGCACCGGACGCCGATGCTCCTCGCCGGCCCCGCGGCCGGCGACCTCGTGCCGCTCCTGAGCCGCTGCGGCATGAAGGTGGAGGAGGCCGGCCCGGAAGTCGGCGCGGCCATCGCCATCAAGATGGTGCGCAGCGTGATGATCAAGGGGCTCGAGGCCCTCACCCAGGAGTGCTTCCTCGCCGCGCAGGCCGGCGGCGTGGAGGAGCGCATCGTCGCCTCGCTCACGCAGACCTTTCCCACTCTCGACTGGGCCGGGATCGCGGACTACAACCTCGAGCGGATGGCGAGCCACGGCATCCGGCGCGCGGCCGAGATGCGCGAGGTCGCGCAGACCCTCGAGGAGCTGGGCGTCGAGCCGCTCATGACGCGCGGCACCATCGAGCGCCAGCAGCGCACCGGGGACGCGAGGCTGAAGGAGGCCTTCGGCGGCATGGTGCCGCAGGACCGCCGCGCGATCCTGGAGGCGCTTCGCAAGGCGACGAAGGGAGGGCGCACCTGAGATGGGCGGGGCTCCCCACCTCAAGATGCTGGTCGGTGGCGAGTGGCGCGCCGGTTCGCCCGAGTCCGCCATCGTCGACCCCTATCGCGGCGAGGTCGTCGCGCACGCCCCCGAATCCTCGGCGAAGGACCTCGACGACGCCCTGGCGGCCGCGTGCGAGGCCAAGGCGCGAATGGCTGCCATGCCCGGCTACCAGCGCGCCGCGCTTCTGCGCAAGGTGGCGGGCCTGCTCGTCGAGCGGGCCGAGTCGATCGCGGAGACCATGTCGCGCGAGACGGGCAAGGCGATCAGGGACGCGCGCGCGGAGGTCACCCGCTCGCAGGACACGGTCCTGCTCTCCGCCGAGGAGGCGATCCGCATCGAGGGCGAGCAGGTGCCCCTCGACGGCACCGCCATGGGCGCGGGCAAGATCGCCTTCCTGCTGCGCTTCCCCGTGGGCGTGGTGGCCGGGATCACGCCCTTCAATGCCCCGTTCAACCTCGCCTGCCACAAGATCGCGCCGGCGCTCGCGGCCGGCAACTCGATCGTGCTCAAGGCCCCGCCCCAGTCCCCCTGGGTGGTGAGCCGGCTCGTCGAGCTCTTCGCCGACGCGGGAACGCCGCCGGGCGCCGTGAACCTGCTCTACGGCAACACCGTGGGCCCGGCGCTGGTGCGCGACCCGCGCGTGGACTTCATCTCGTTCACAGGCTCGAGCCGGGTGGGCGCGCAGATCAAGGCGGCCAGCGGGCTTCGCCGCGTGGCCCTCGAGCTGGGGGGCAACGGGACGACGATCGTGCACTCGGACGCCGACGTGGCCGAGGCCGCCACGCTGTGCGCGCGCAACTCCATGCGACTCGCGGGCCAGAGCTGCATCTCGGTGCAGAACGTCGTGGTCCACGAGAGCGTGTACGACGCCTTCGTCGAGCGCCTCGTGACCGAGGTGAAGGCGCTGCGCGTGGGCGACCCGCTCGACGCGGCCACGGACGTGGGCACGCTCATCGACGAGGCGGCGGCGAAGCGGGTGGAGCAGTGGGTCGCGGAGGCGGCGTCGCAGGGCGCCCGGCTCCTCGCCGGCGGCGCGCGCCGCGGGGCGCAGGTCGACCCGGCCGTGCTGGTCGACGTGAAGCGCTCCATGCGCGTGGTGTGCGAGGAGGTCTTCGGCCCGGTCGTCACGGTCCAGCGCTACCGCGAGCTCGGGCCCGTCTTCGAGGCGATCAGCGCGGAGCAGTACGGCCTGCATTGCGGGATCTTCACGAAGTCGATGCCCGTCGCCTTCGAGGCCATCCGGAAGCTGCGCGTCGGGGGGCTCATCGTCAACGGCACCTCGACCTGGCGCACCGACCAGCTCGCCTACGGGGGCGTGAAGTCCAGCGGCATCGGCCGCGAGGGCCCGCGCTACGCAATCCGCGACATGACCGAGGAACGGCTGGTCCTCTTCAACCTGTAGGGGCGGCGGGCGGCCCGCGCCGCCCGCGGCTTGTCGCGCCTGCCTGCATTCCGTCCCGCGCGCATGCCGCTCCGTCGGGCCGCGCTCGACCGCGCCCGCCCCGGCCCATAATCTGGCCCCATCGCCGCAACCCGACGGGCCCGACACGACATGAACAATCCCAGACCTGCCAAGGAGATCCTCCGCGACATCGCGGGCGCCTTCGTCGCGCTCTGGTGGCGCTTCTTCGACTGGCTGGCGGTGGTGCCGTGGAAGACGCTCGTCCTCGTCTGCGTCCTCGTCATGGTGGCGGCCGGCGTCCTTCATGCCCCGATGGCCGGGATCTTCTTCATCCTGGCCTCGCTCCTGATCAAGGTCGTGGCCGGCGGCAAGCACAGCGCCGACTTGGCCGCGAGCCAGGCCGTGCAGCGCGCGGAGAAGGAGCAGCTCGAGCGTGCCGCGCTGGAGGCGCACCTGGAGGCGCTGCAGGCGCAGATCGAGCCGCACTTCCTCTTCAACACCCTCGCGAGCATCGACCAGCTCATCCTCACCGACCCGCCGCGCGCCTCGCGCATGCAGCAGAGCCTCATTCGCTACCTGCGCGCCGCCATGCCGCAGATGCGCTCGGCGGGCGACGGCGCCCGGCCGACGCTGGGCCAGCAGGCGGATCTCTCGCGCGCCTTCCTCGAGATCATGGCGGTGCGCATGGAGGATCGGCTGCAGGCGGTGGTGAGCGTGCCCGACGGGTTGAAGAGCGCGGTGTTCCCCTCGATGATGCTGCAGACCCTGGTGGAGAACGCCGTCCGGCACGGGCTCGAGCCCAAGACGGAGGGCGGGCGCCTCGAGATCCGCGCCGAGGTCGTCGACGGCCGTCTCGCCGTCCAGGTTTGCGACACGGGGATGGGCTTCGCGCCCGGCGCCAAGGGCGGCGTGGGGCTCGCCAACATCCGCGAGCGCCTGCGGGTGATCTACAAGGACCGCGCCGACCTCGTCATCACCGTGCCCGCCGGCGGCGGCACCTGTGCCACCATCACGGTTCCCTACGAGGTCGCGGCCGCAGCGCGGCCCTGACCGGACGAGCCCGCCGATGCCCGGGAAACGAACGCCGACCGCCGTGATCGCCGACGACGAGCGCCTGATGCGCGAGCAGATCGCCGCGCGCCTGCGCGAGGCGTGGCCGGAGCTCGAGATCGTCGGCGAGGCCGCCAACGGCCGCGAGGCGGTGGCCCTCGCCAGGGCGCGCGAGCCCGACATCGTCTTCCTCGACATCCGCATGCCGGAGATGAACGGCATCGAGGCGGCACAGGCGCTCGCCGGCCAGGCGCACGTCGTCTTCGTCACCGCCTACGACGAGTACGCGGTGAGCGCCTTCGAGCAGGGCGCGGTCGATTACCTGCTGAAGCCGGCCGATCCCGACCGGGTCGCGACCACCTGCGAGAGGCTCCGCGCGAGGCTCGAGTCGAAGCCCGGCCCGATGGACGACCTGCTGGCGGAGCTATCCGCGCGGCTTTCGGGCGGCGGCGGGGCGAAGGCGCGCGAGTACCTGCGCTGGGTCCAGGCGAGCGTGGGCCCGACGCTGCGCGTGATCCCGACGAGCGAGATCCTCTATTTCCGGGCCGAGGACAAGTACACGCGCGTGCAGACCGCGGGCTTCGAGGCCCTGATCAGGAAGCCCATCAAGGAGCTGGTGGAGGAGCTGGATCCGGACGAGTTCTGGCAGATCCACCGCGCGACCGTGGTGCGGGTCGACGCGGTGGAGCAGGTGGGACGCGACTTCCGCGGGCACCAGGTCCTGCGCGTGAAGGGTTGCGACGAGAAGCTCGAGGTGAGCCGGACCTTCAGCCACCTCTTCAGGCAGATGTAGTCGTAATCAGATTACTTTCGTGCAGGGGACGTGCGCTGTTCGCGGGAAAGTAATCTGATTACGTGATGGGCGCCGGGTTGAAGAGCACGAGGTCGTTGTGCAGCTTCCAGCGCTCGGCCCACGTCTCGCGCCCGCTCGCCACCTCGAGCATCAGGCGGAAGAGCTCCCAGCCCACCGACTCGATCGTGGCCTCGCCGTCGGCGATGCGCCCCGCGTTCACGTCCATGAGGTCGTGCCAGCGGCGCGCGAGGTCCGTGCGCGTGGCCACCTTCACGACGGGGCAGGCCGCGAGGCCGTAGGGCGTGCCGCGGCCCGTGGTGAAAACGTGCAGGTTCATTCCCGCGGCGAGCTGCAGCGTGCCGCAGACGAAGTCGCTCGCGGGCGTGGCGGCGTAGACGAGGCCGCGCTCGATGCGGCGGTCGCGAAGGCTCTCGCCGGGCGCGAGGACGCCGGAGATCGCGCTGGAGCCGGACTTCACGATCGACCCCATGGCCTTCTCGACGATGTTGGCGAGCCCGCCCGCCTTGTTTCCGGGCGTGGTGTTGGCGCTGCGGTCGGCGCCTCCCCGCGCGAGGTAGGCGTCGTACCACGCCATCTCGCGCACGATGGCCTCGGCGATCTCCGGGGTCGCGGCGCGCGAGACGAGCTGGTCCACGGCGTCGCGGACCTCCGTGGTCTCCGAGAACATCACCGTGGCCCCGGCCCTCACCAGCAGGTCCGTCGCGAATCCCACCGCCGGGTTGGCCGTGATGCCGGAAAGCGCGTCGCTGCCGCCGCACTGCACGCCCACGACGAGGTCGGAGGCGGGGCAGGTCTCGCGGCGGCGGGCGTCGAGCCGCGCCAGGTGGCGCCCGGCCGAGGCGAGGATCGAGTCGACCATCGACTCGAAGCCGACGTGGCGCTCGTCCTGCAGGCACACGACGTCGAGCACCTCGGGCTCGCGGCCCCCGTCGGCCTTCGCGCGGATCGGGAGCGACCCCGGCGGCATGAGCCGCGCCGGCTGCATCTTCTCGCAGCCCAGGCTCACGACCATCACCTCGCCGCCGAAGTTGGGATTGAGCGCGAGATTGCGCACGGTGCGGATGGGGATCGGGGCGTCGGGCGCGTCGATGGCCACGCCGCAGCCATAGCCGTGCTCGAGCCCCACGACGCCGTCCACGTTCGGGTAGCGCGGCAGCAGCTCGTCGCGGATCCGCCTTACCGCGTGCTCCACCACGCCGCGCACGCATTGCACGGTGGTGGTGATGGCGAGGAGGTTGCGCGTGCCGACCGAGCCGTCGGGGTTGCGGAAGCCCTGGAACGTGTGGCCATCGAGCGCCGGGGCTGCGGCGGGCTTGCGGCTGCCGGCCGGCCGCGCGTCGAGCGCGCGCGCCTGCGGCATCGCGAGCAGCCGCTCGTGCACCCAGCTGCCCGCCGGGATGTCGCGCTCGGCGTAGCCGATGGGGACGTCGTAGCGCACCACGGCGGCGCCCGCGGGCAGGTCGGCGAGGGCCACCTTGTGGCCCTGCGGCACGTGCTCGCGAAGCGTCGGCCCGCCGGGCAGGGCCGTGCCGGCGGGAAGGCCGCCGTCGTCGGCCACGACCGCGACGTTGTCGTGCTCGTGCATCCGGATCACCAGCGGCAATTTCCCTCCCCGATTTCGTTGGCGATGAGCGGCACGACGGCCAGCAGGCCGAGGTCCTTGTAGGCGTCCTTGCAGTCGGGTTTTCGTGCCTTCTCGATCGCGTCTTCCATCTTCGTCCTTTTCTCGGGCATCGGCGGCATCGCGAAAGGCAGCAGCGCGCGATTGCCGGTCCCCTCGCGGGCCACCGCGCGCGCGCGGGCGCGTGCCGCCTCGAGGTCGATGCGCGGGCCGGAGCCCGGCGGCAGCGCTTCGGCGGGCAGCTCGCGCCGGTTGTTGAAGATGGGCGAATCGCCTCGCGCCGTCGGAGCCTCGCGCCGTGCCGCATCCGCGTCGCGCGCGGGGGGGCGGGAGGGCGCCGCCTCGCGCGGGCTTGCCGCGGGCTG